>NZ_RZRP01000130.1:0-10595 GCF_003997795.1 Mesorhizobium sp. M7A.F.Ca.US.005.03.2.1
GGCTGGCGCATGGCGCCCAGCCGACCGACCGCGTGCTGCGCTTCCTCGACGAGGCCGGCCTCGTCAAGCGCGACGCCCGTTCCAACCCGAAGAAGGCCGAGCCGGGCAAGAAGGCGCAGGAACGCGCTGCTCTTCTGAAGAAGGCGCAGGAAGATGCCGCTGCTGCCGTTGCCGCCGCCGCGGCTGCACCGGCCGAGGCGGAAGCCGCAACCGCCGAATAAGTATTTGCTCTATCGCATCCAGGAAAACGGCGGGCCATGTGCCCGCCGTTTTTTCATTCGACCCTGTCTGTAAAAGCCGCCCGGTCAATAGCCGCGCGGGCAGCGGTCAATATAGACGCGGCCACGGCTATCGCGGTAGCGGCATTCGCCACGCTCGCTCGCCCGGCCGATCAGCGCGCCGGCAACAGCGCCGACAGCACCACCGACGACGGCGCCTTCAACCGGATCGCCGGCGACGGCCGCACCGACGGCAGCGCCACCGAGGCCGCCTACGGCCGCGCCTTTTTCCGTTTGCGAACAAGCGGCGAGCGGCACCAGCAGCGCCATCAAAAGCATCGTTTTCTTCATCGTCGTTCCTCTCCGATAGGAGCCGCCTCCGCCGCCGGGCGAATCTCTAACTCGCAACTCGACGATTCGATCCCTGAGATATTGCCCGGCAAAGGGTTCAGGCTTCGAGCCGAAAGCGGTGCTTCGATCCGGATCTAACGGCTGAACGGGATCAGCGCGCGGAGCCTGGGATCGCGCAGATACAGGCCACCCCACAGGATAATGCCGAGATAGACGCCGAACAGAATGTGCGAGAACAGCGGGTTGTCGACGCGGACATTGGTGGCGATGGCGCCGCCCATATAGGCGGTGAGCAGGATGGCGCCGAGCACCGAGGTGCGCGGCAGCGCATAGAGAGCGGTCGAGATCAGGCCGATGACACCAAGCATGCGGGCGACATTCGGATCGGCCGGCCAGCCAAGCGGCACCATCGTCTGGATGACGATATCGAGCGGCGGCAGCTTGATGGCGCCGTCGAAGATCATGAACAGCACGATGACGCCGCTGAGCGCGCGGCCGGTCCACAAAGCGCCCGGCGAGACGGGCGCGGTTTCGGAAATGCTCATGATGGTCCCTCCTGATGGCTCTATCCCCTTCTTGCTGGGGTCGAACCAAGGACGTGGCATGGAGCGGCGATCCGACAGCGGGGCGGATTCTTTTAATCCCGCTAAGCCCGCGCGCCTTTGCCTACGAAAAATAGAACTTTTCCGCCGGGATCATCTTCGGCGGCGTTTCGCCAAGCGCCTCGAACACCGAGATTTCGCAGACACGGCAGAGGCTGTCGAGAGCGAGGTCGTTGGCTTCGGTGCCGAACGGATCCTCGAGCTCTTCCGACAGCGCGTCGAGGCCGAAGAAAGTGTAGGCGATCAGCGCGGTGAACAGCGGCGTCGCCCAACCGGTGGTCGAGATCAGGCCGATCGGCAGCAGCAGGCAGACGATATAGGCCGTGCGATGCACCAGCAGCGTGTAGGCGAACGGCAAGGGCGTACCGGCGATCCGCTCGCAGCCGGCCTGGATGGCGGCAATCGACGCGAGCCTCTCATCGAGGATACGAAAGCCGACCGTGTCGACGTCGCCCGCCAGGCGCTGCGCATTGGCACGCCGACCCATGCGCCTGACCATCTCATCCGCCGGATTGGAAAAGGCTGCTGCCTTGTCCGCCTCGGCGTCGATGAAGGCACGGGCATCCTTCATGCTGTCGATCTTGCGCAGCTGCCCGCGCAGGAAATGACAGAAGGCGAGCGCTTCCATCAGCAAGGCGCGCTGTTCAGTCTGGTCCGGGATGAGGCTGGTGGTGGCGCGTGCCAGGTTGCGCATTTCGAAGACCAGCGCGCCCCACAGCTTGCGCGCCTCCCACCAACGGTCGTAGGCGGCGTTGTTGCGGAACGAGAGATAGATCGACAATGTCACGCCGACCAGGCCGAAAGGCGTGATGTTGAAGACGCTGAAATCAAGCTGGAACCGGCGCGCCGCGGCCAGGATGATCGCGGAATAAAGCGCGAAGCCCAATATTTGCGGCAGAATGCGTGGCACGACCGAACCGCGCATGATGAAGAACAGCTGCAGGAATGTGGGGCGCGGGCGAACGATCATCGAAGGCCTTTCACGGACCGGCACTGGCCCTCAGCTTCTCTATTGTGCGATGCGACAGCTCTGCAAGCCCAGCCGCCAGCGACATCGCCATGTCGTCCTTGCAGCGCCTGGACTATCGGCACGCGCCGGTCGCGGATATTGAAGAGCACGTGGGCTGCGGCCCGTTTTTTGCAGGCGAGGGAAGACAGATGGCCGGCGAAACCGATCTCAAGACACTGCTGGCGTCGATGACACCGGAGCTGCTCGCCGGCGCCTATGTTTTCGTCACGCTGGCACCCGGCGTCCCTCAGCCGGAAGGCGTTGAGCCGGTGATGGTGTTTCGCGAGCGCGAGGGTGTGACGCTGATCGTGACCGAGGAGGAGGCCAACGCCGCGGCACTGACCGCTTCGTTCCGTTGCCGGATGCTGACGCTGAACATCCATTCGTCGCTGGAAGCCGTCGGCTTCCTCGCCGCCATCACCACGCGCCTGGCCGCCGCCGGCATGGGCGTGAACCCGGTTTCGGCCTTTTATCACGACCATCTGTTCGTTCCCGCCGATAGGGCGGAGGAGGCACTGAAGCTGCTGATCGGGCTGGCCGAGGACAACCGAGTGTAGCGCATCGGCGAAGCTGCCGATCTCCCCCCTCGTGGGGGAGATTGGCCTTCATCAATGCTCCGCAAACCTTCAGCATCCCGGCCGAGGGCCGAGCCCGCGACCGCGGGCCAGCCGCGCTAGCGGCGGTGCGGCCCGTGAGCGAAAACTAGATCAGCCGTCAGGCCGCCTTCTTCTTCGGCTGGATCAGGCCGCGCTCGACCAAAAGCTCGGCGATCTGCACCGCGTTGAGTGCGGCGCCCTTGCGCAGATTGTCGGAGACGATCCACATCGACAGGCCGTTGTCGATGGTCGAATCCTCGCGGATGCGCGAGATGAAGGTGGCGTCCTCGCCGGCCGATTCCAGCGGCGTGATGTAGCCTCCGTCCTCTCGCTTGTCCAACACCTGGCAGCCTGGGGCTTCACGCAGGATATCCCGCGCGTCGTCGGCGGTGATCGGCTTTTCGAACTCGATGTTGACCGCTTCCGAGTGGCCGATGAACACCGGCACGCGCACGCAGGTCGCCGTCAGCTTGATCTTGGGGTCGAGCATCTTCTTGGTCTCGGCGACCATCTTCCACTCTTCCTTGGTGGAGCCGTCGTCGAGGAAGACGTCGATGTGCGGGATGACATTGAAGGCGATGCGCTTGGTGAACTTCTTGACCTCGACGCCATCGGCGACGAAGACCGCGCGGGTCTGGGTAAAGAGTTCGTCCATGCCTTCCTTGCCGGCGCCCGACACCGATTGATAGGTGGCGACGACGACGCGCTTGATGGTGGCGAAATCGTGCAGTGGCTTCAATGCCACCACCAGCTGCGCCGTCGAGCAGTTCGGATTGGCGATGATGTTCTTGCGCGTGAACAGCGAGATCGCGTCCGGGTTCACTTCCGGCACGATCAGCGGCACGTCCTGGTCGTAGCGGAAGGCCGACGAATTATCGATGACGACGCAGCCCTGCTTGCCGATCTTCGGCGACCATTCCTTGGAGACGCTGCCGCCGGCCGACATGATGCAGATGTCGGTGTCGGAAAAATCATACTGGTCGAGCGTCTTCACCTTCAGCGTGCGGTCGCCGAACGACACTTCCGTGCCCTGGCTGCGCCGCGACGCCAGCGCCACGACTTCGCTTACCGGAAAGCCGCGCTCTTCCAATATGTTGAGCATTTCCCGGCCCACATTGCCCGTGGCGCCGACGATCGCTACCTTGAAACTCATCGAAAAATCTCCTGTCCCTCTCCGCTTGGTTTTTGGAGAAACCCGCTGGCCGCTGCGGGTTCCGTCCCCCGGGCCGAACCCGGGAGAGGGTGGTTAGGCCAAGGGAATCACACCGTTTTGGTGGTGGTTTTGCCAGTTTTCTTGGCCAAGAATGCGGTTTTGCTGAAACGAGGAGACGCGCCGACGCGCCCGGCCCAATGATGTGCATTGAGGCTGGGGGCATCGAATGCAGGAAGAGCCGTCAAAAGGCCGCGCATCGAAACTGTCCCGTTCGGTGCCGGCTTTTACGCGGTTTGCGGCAAGAGTCAATTGCCGAGCGGCGCCTGGTTTTGCGCGCGCCCTGTACAATCGCGGCTGCGCGAAGTACGAACGGCCAAGATTGTTTGGCTGGCGCGAGGCCCGCCCCGGCATGTGCTCCGTGATGAGCGCGGACCCTAAAATTCCGAAAGAGTGAGATGTCCAACTTCGAAGCACTTGTTCCAGCGCTTGCCAGGGCGCTGGAGAAACGCGGCTATTCCGAGCTGACGCCCGTCCAGAAGGCGGTCGTGGCGCCCGAGCTCGGCGAGGCCGATGCGCTGGTTTCGGCGCAGACCGGCTCCGGCAAGACGGTGGCCTTCGGCCTCGCTCTGGCGCCGACCCTGCTTGAGGGCGCGGAGCGCTTCGGCCACGCCGCCGCACCGCTGGCGCTGGCGGTGGCGCCGACGCGCGAACTCGCCTTGCAGGTGACGCGCGAACTGGAATGGCTCTACGAACTGACCGGCGCCACCGTGGCGTCCTGCGTCGGCGGCATGGACATGCGCTCGGAGCGGCGTGTGCTGGAGCGTGGCGCCCATATCGTCGTCGGCACGCCCGGCCGGCTGCGCGACCACATCACCCGGCGCTCGCTCGACATGTCGGCGCTGAAGGCGGTGGTGCTCGACGAGGCCGACGAGATGCTCGATCTCGGCTTTCGCGAAGACCTCGAATTCATCCTCGACGCCGCTCCGGCCGAACGCCGGACGCTGATGTTCTCGGCCACGGTGCCGCGCTCGATCGCCACGCTCGCCCAGGGCTATCAGCGCGATGCGGTGCGCATTTCGGCCGCCGGCGAGGAGAAGCAGCATCTCGACATCGAATATCGGGCGCTGAGCGTCGCCCAGCCCGACCGCGAGAACGCCATCATCAATGTGCTGCGCTATTACGAAGCCAAGAACGCGCTGGTGTTCTGCAACACGCGTGCCGCCGTCAATCATCTGACCGCGCGCTTCAACAACCGCAACTTCTCCGTCGTCGCCCTGTCGGGCGAGCTCAGCCAGAACGAGCGCAGCCATGCGCTGCAAGCGATGCGGGACGGCCGCGCAAAAGTCTGTATCGCCACCGATGTCGCGGCGCGCGGCATCGACCTGCCCAATCTTGAGCTGGTCATCCACGCCGATTTGCCGACCAACCCGGAAACGCTGCTGCACCGCAGCGGCCGCACCGGCCGCGCCGGGCGCAAGGGCGTCAGCGCGCTGATCGTGCCCAACAGCGCCCGCAAGCGCACCGAACGGCTGTTGCAGAACGCCGGCCTCAAGGCGACATGGGCGAGCCCGCCCTCGGCCGACGACGTGATGCGGCGCGACGACGAGCGCATCCTTGCCGATCCGGCTTTCGATGAGCCGGTGAAGGAGGACGAGCGCTCCTTCATCGACGCACTGCTCGCCAGGCATGGCGCCGAACAGGTGGCCGCTGCCTTCGTGCGCCAGTGCCGCGCCAGCCGCTCGGCCCCCGAGGACCTCATGGAGATCGCGCCCTTCACGCCGTCG
Source organism: Mesorhizobium sp. M7A.F.Ca.US.005.03.2.1 (assembly GCF_003997795.1). Taxonomy (NCBI): domain Bacteria; kingdom Pseudomonadati; phylum Pseudomonadota; class Alphaproteobacteria; order Hyphomicrobiales; family Phyllobacteriaceae; genus Mesorhizobium; species Mesorhizobium sp. M7A.F.Ca.US.005.03.2.1. The sequence goes on from NZ_RZRP01000130.1 coordinate 5,714, forward strand.
CGTGAAAGACCGGCGGGCGAAGGTTTCGCGCGCCGCGACGAGGCGCCCAGCCGCCGCGACGATTTCGGCGACAGCGTCTGGTTCTCTCTGTCGATCGGGCGCCGGCAGAATGCCGAGCCGCGCTGGCTCATCCCGATGCTATGCCGCACCGGCAGCATCTCGAAGCGAGAGATCGGCGCCATCAAGATGCAGCCGGAAGAGACCTACGTGCAGATCGCGGCGGATTGGGCAGACCGCTTCCTGGCCGCGATCGGTCCCGACCGGAAGCTGCAAGGCAACATCCTGGTGAAGCGGCTCGACGGTACGCCCGATCTGTCGCGCGCCGGCTATCAGCCGCCAAGCCCCGACAAGAAGCCGCATCGCGGCAAGGCGCCGTTCGATCCCAACGCGCCGAAGCGCAAATTCGAAAAACGTGCACCGGCAGCAGCCGATCAGCGCCCGACTGCCCCGCATGATGCAAAGCCATGGGCGAAGAAGCCGGGCAAGCCGAAATTCGACACCTCTGGTGCACCCAAGCACAAGAAGGCGAAGAAGCGGCCTTCGTAAGACCGGGCAACGAGCCTCATCCGCCCGCATGACGCCGGCCGCATCCCGATGCGGTCTTGCCCATCGGTTCGGCCATGTGCCACACCTTGGCAGGGACGTGGCAAGTGGGGGTGGCAAATGCGCGGCAAAGTGCTTCACTATGACGAAGTCCAGGGTTTCGGCTTCATCACCGGAGCCGACGGCAACCGCTACACCTTCACCCGCGAAAACCTGCGCCGGGAAACCACTATGCGGAAGGAAGCGGGCGTGGAATTCCAGGCGGGCGGCGGCCAGGCGCGCGACGTCTTTTTGATCGCCGCCGAGACGGCTGCGCCGGCCGGCGACGCTGGTACGAGCGCCGCGCCGACTCAAGCCGGTAACGCACCATCCGCTTCTGCGCCACAGGCCCAGCATTTCGGCCGTTCCCCCGGGCCGGCCGAGCCCACCGATCTCTGGGGCTATTTCTGGCGTGGCGTGACGCAGAACTATTTCAATTTCGCCGGACGTGCCCGCCGCAAGGAATATTGGGGTTATTTCCTGTTCTGGGTGGTCTCGCTGCTTGTCATCGGCGGCATCGGTCTTTTCGCCGACAATGAAATGGGCAATTTCGACAGCAGCGTATCGGCGGCGGTAACCGTCGGCCTTTGCGGCACCTTCGTCCTGGCGACACTGCTGCCCAGCCTCGGCATGACCGTTCGCCGCATCCATGACATCGGCCTCTCGGGCTGGCTTTATCTGGTGGTGCTGATCCCGACCATCGGCAGCCTGATCATCCTGGTCTTCGCGCTGATCCCGACGCAGGCCCGCGAAAACCAGTGGGGACCGGTGCCGGCGGGCGTCAGGGTCTAGGGATGATCGCCTTCAGCGCCTCGCCCGAAAGCCTGAGAAAGACCTTCTGGCCGTGGCGTTCTGCGCCAAGTCGGTCGTAGAAACGCTGCGCGCCTTCGTTCCAGTCCTCGCTGGTCAGGTCGATGCGGCCGATGCCTTCGCGCAGGCAATGATCGGCGAGAAAGCCGATCAGCGCCCGGCCGACACCAGCGTTGCGGGCTTTGTCGCGCACGAACAGGTCCTTAAGGAACAGCAGCCGCTCGAGATCGATACCGGGATGCGCGATCGCCACCGACGCCAGGCCGCTGACCTCGCCCTCGATGAAGGCGAGCGCGAAATGCGGATAGGCCGGGCTTTCCTCGCCAAGCCATTTTCGTGCCGCAGACAGGGCCCGGTCGGCATTGAGAGGCGGTTGCCGATAATGTTCCGCCATCTCGCAAAACATGGCCGCGAGCGTCGTCGCGTCCTCGATCGTCGCCCAGCGGACGTCGACCGTCACGGTATCAGCCCAGGAATTTGGCGATGATCGCGTCGCCCATCTCAACCGTACCGACCTCGGTCATGCCATCGGACATGATGTCTTTCGTCCGCAGGCCTGCGTCGAGCACGGCGGCGATCGCGCCTTCGACGCGGTCGGCTTCATCGACCATGCCGAAGGAATAGCGCAGGCACATGGCGAAGGAGGCGATCATGGCGATCGGGTTGGCAATGCCCTTGCCGGCAATGTCGGGCGCCGAACCGTGCACCGGCTCGTAGAGCGCCTTGCGCTTCTTGGTCTTCACGTCAGGCGCGCCGAGCGAGGCCGACGGCAGCATGCCGATCGAGCCGGTCAGCATAGCGGCGATATCGGACAGCATATCGCCGAACAGATTGTCGGTGACGATGACGTCGAACTGCTTTGGCCAGCGCACCAGCTGCATGCCGCCGGCGTCGGCCAGCATGTGGTCGAGCTTGACGTCGGAATAGCGCGCCTTGTGGGTCTGGGTGACGACCTCGTTCCACAACACGCCCGACTTCATCACATTGCGCTTTTCCATCGAGGTGACGTGGTTCTTGCGGGTGCGCGCGAGTTCGAAGGCGACGCCCGAAATGCGCTCGATCTCGAACGTGTCGTAGACCTGCGTGTCGATGCCGCGCTTCTGTCCGTTGCCGAGATCGATGATCTGCTTGGGCTCGCCGAAATAGACGCCACCGGTCAGCTCGCGCACGATCAATATGTCGAGACCTTCGACCACCTCCTGCTTGAGCGAGGAGGACGCCGCCAGCGCCGGATAGCAGATGGCCGGGCGCAGATTGGCGAATAGCTCCATGTCCTTGCGCAGGCGCAGCAGGCCGGCTTCCGGGCGCACCTCATAGGGCACCGCATCCCATTTCGGACCGCCGACGGCGCCGAACAGCACCGCGTCGGCCGCCATCGCCTTTTCCATGTCGGCATCGGAGATCGCCGCGCCATGCACGTCATAGGCACAGCCGCCGACCAGCCCCTCATCGGTGGCAAAACCGCTGCCGAGCCTGTCGTTCATAACCGCGATCAGTTTCTTGACCTCGGCCATGGCCTCAGGACCGATGCCGTCACCGGGGAGCAGGAAAAGATGCTTCGTTGCCATGGAGAAACCGTCCTGGAAAGATTTGAACCGCGGCCTTGCTAAACGCCAAGCGAGTTGCATGCAAGCAGGAACGCAGCGATCACGGATAACCCGATTCGTTGGTGATCCGTAGCGCCCCCCTCTGCCCTGCCGGGCATCTCCCCCTCAAGGGGGAGATTGGCAGCATTATCGTTTCGCCTCTTCTTTCTGACGTGGAGATTGGCGAACGCCGAGGCGACATCCAATCTCCCCCCTTGAGGGGGAGATGGCCGGCAGGCCAGAGGGGGGCGCTGTCCCGCCGGCATACGTCATCACTGATGCGAGAGAATGTTGACCAGCCGGCCGAACGGATCGCGCACGTAGAAGCGTCGCACGCCCCACGGTTCGTCGGCCGGTCCGTATTCGATGGCAAAGCCCGCCGCCTTCATGGCATCGAGCGCTGCATCGACATCGTCGACCTCGATCGAGAGATCCGGCACCGGCGTGCCGGAGCCGCCTTGCGCCATGAAGCTGACCTGGACATCCATCTTTGCTTGCGAGCCGTAGGTCGCGATCCAGCCGAGGTCCATCAGCAGGTCGAGACCGAGCACATCCTGGTAGAAACGCTTCGCCGCCGCGACATCCGCTGTCTCGATATTGGCAACGATGCGCTGGACTTTCATCGTCGGTCGCCCTTCAGGCCGTGCGCCGCAGCGCCGTCACCTCGATCTCGATCTTCATTTCCGGTTTGTTGAGCTGGCAGACGATCATCGTCGCTGCCGGCCTGATGTCACCGAACGTCTCGCCGAGGATCGGGAAGACTACATCCACGAAGGCCTGGTCGGTGATGTAGTAATGCGCCCGCACCACGTCAGCCATCTCGAAGCCGCCGTCCTTCAGCGCCTTGCCGATCGTCGCCAGGCAATTGCGCGTCTGCGCCTCCACCGTTTCCGGCATCGTCATCGTCGCATAGTCGTAGCCGGTGGTGCCGGAGACGAAGCACCAGTCGCCCTGCACCACGGCGCGCGAATAGCCGGCGGTCTTTTCGAACGGCGAACCGGTGGAGATGAGTTTGCGCATATGAGGGGCCTTGCTTGGGTTGTCGGCCAGCATTAGCAGGCGGAACGGCGCGGGTCGTGGGCCAAGCCAGGCAAACTGTTATCCCGGAAGCGAAGCGCGAACCTCCGAGATTGGTTGAAGCATCCCTTCCGTCGTCATCCTATGGCGGAGCAAGGAGCGTAGCGACGCGGCGCAGACCATAGGATGACGAAAGCGAGGGGGTGCTGCGCAACGCTAAAGCTTTAATTTGCCGCCCCCAGCGCCTTGTCCAACGCCGCCTTCACATCCGCGGGCCATGTCGCCACACCAGGCCACGCCTGCGGCTGGCCATTGTCGCCGCGGCGGGCGAAGTAGAGTTTGCGCTGGGCCGGGTCGACCGCCATGAAGCCGTCATTGCCGCCGCAGTCATGCGGCACGCAGCCGCTGGCGTAGAAGGCGCCCGAAGCGGTCTTTTCGGTGCCGCCGCCGACCAGCAGGCTGGTCGCCATGTCGGGCATGTCCTTGCCGAGCAGCTTTTCCGCTTCCGTGTAGACGGCCTCATTGTGGAAGGCGTCGATGATGTTCTGGTACTTTTCCGGATCGATGTCTTTCCAGTCCGTTCCGGGTTCCGGCATGTAGGTAAGATTGCCCGAAATCGTCAGCCCGTCGGTCGGCGACCATTGCAAAGCCGGCTTCTGATCTCCCGGCAACAGGTAGGGCACGAAATAGATGGCGCTGTCGGACACCGCCGAGGGCGGCGCGCCGCACTGGTCCTGCTCGACCGTGGTGCTCTGGATCGTGCCGCCTTCCGGTTTCCAGACGATCACCGTCGCCGGCCCGCATTGATTGCCGCCGTCGCCGACATCGAACAGCGCCACCTTGACGCCGCCGACCTCGACTGTTTTGTCGAAGAAGACATCGTAATT
>NZ_RZRP01001310.1:0-1097 GCF_003997795.1 Mesorhizobium sp. M7A.F.Ca.US.005.03.2.1
GACGCATCCCAGGCAAGGACAAAGCCGATGAAAACACGACAATTTTTCGCATCGCTCGCCGCTGCTTCCATTCTTCTCGCCGTGCCTGCTTTTGCTGCCGACAGCGCCCAGGCCTTCGTCGACAAGGCTGCCATCGGCGGCAAGTTCGAAGTCGACTCGAGCCAGATTGCCTTGGGCAAGGTTCAGGACCAGAGCATCAAGGACTTCGCCCAGATGATGATCCGCGATCACGGCGCGGCCAATGCCAAGCTGGCAACGGTGGCCGGCGAACAAAAATTGAAAGTGCCGTCGGCGCTTGATGCCCAGCACCAGGGCGATCTCGACAAGCTCAAGAATGCGCAGGCACCGATCGATCCAGCCTATGTCGACATGCAGCGCAAGGCGCATGCCGACGCCGTCAAGCTGTTTGAAACCTATGCCAGCGGCGGCGACAACGCCGGGCTCAAGACATTCGCCCAGCAAACGGTCGATACGCTGAAGACGCACCAGCAGATGATCGAAAAGATCGCAGCCGGGCAGGACGCCATCACGGGAGCGACAACACCGGCGGTGAAGACCGACAATACCCCCAATGCCGCCGCTCTCGTTCCCGGCGCAAACAGCTTCACCGAAGCCCAGGCCAAGAGCCGCATCGAGGGTGCAGGCTATACCAACGTGTCGAAGCTTACCAAGGACGACCAGGGCATCTGGCGGGGCCATGCCACCAAGGCAGGCGAAAGCCTCGCCGTCGGCCTGGACTATCAGGGCAACGTCGTTGCCGCCAGCAAGTGAGCACGGATCAGGAGAAATCAATGAAAACGGTAACTGGACTGTTCGACAATTATGACGACGCGGCCGACGCGGTCCGCGAACTGGAAGCCACGGGCGTCCCGCATGCGAACATCAGCATCGTCGCCAACAACTCGGATGACTGGTACGAGGGCGACCGTTCGGAGGCTGCCGAGGATGCCGGGGCTGGCGCGGGGATTGGAGCCGTGATCGGCGGTGCCGGCGGATTGCTGACAGGGCTGGGGGTCATGGCCATCCCGGGCGTCGGACCTGTGGTCGCGGCGGGTTTGCTCGCCCCCACCGCGACAGGTGTCGTTGCCGGGGCGGTG
>NZ_RZRP01001311.1:0-1096 GCF_003997795.1 Mesorhizobium sp. M7A.F.Ca.US.005.03.2.1
GTATCGAACTCTCCGCCGATGCAGCAATCGATCTCTACGCCGCCGCCGGCGCCACCATGGCGCGCGCCATCAGCCAAGGCGTCTATGCCGCGACGCCTGCCGAAAACGATCTGTTTCCGGTCTGGTCGTCACGCATGAAGTGAAGCGATCAATCAGACCGGATCGGACTTTTCTTCCTCGAACGTCACCGCGACATCAGAATTCGCCGACAGCCAGACCTTCTTGCCGTCGACTTCGGCAATCAGGCTCAGGGGAATGTAGTGGTGATGGCCCTTGTGGGCGCCCTCGCCGCTATCGGCCTTGGTCAGCTTGATGCGCTGGCCATCGACCTTGTCGACAGTGCCGACATGCACGCCATCGGCGCCGACGACTTCCATATGCTCACGAATTTTGCTGGTGTCGGTCATGGTGGTTCTCCATTGGGACTGCCGAGAATAACAAATGACGGGCCGATTGGATGCATCGGCTTTCGCACCGCACGACGTTTTGATTCCGTCGTGCTAGGGGATTGAAACGATCATGGGGGTGAAGACCGATGCGAATGCTCTTTCTGTTTGCCGTTGGCCTGCTTGCACAGCTTGCGACCTCGATCGCGGCTCATGCCGGCGATGTCGCTGAACTTGAGATCCTCGGCTTCACCAAGGACGGCAGCGTCTTCGCTTTCGAGGAATATGGCGTGCAGGATGGATCGGGCTTTCCCTATGCCAACCGCTACTACATCGACACGAGCACCGACAGCTTTCTGAAGGGCACGCCGATCCGGGTCCGGCTTGAGGACGAGAATGCCAAACTGGATGCGGTGCGCCTTCAGGCCCGGCAAAAAGGCGAATCCATTGTCAGCCAGGCCGAGTTGGACGCCAACCGCGGCATCACCGCGGGTTTCAACCCGGTGACCGAGCTTTCGGCGGATCCGCACCGGATGGCGGTCAATCCGCGCCCGATCTTCACTCCGGTCGACCCACCGCTCGAGTTCCGGCTCGACGAGTTGGGCATGAACAACGCCGATGGCTGCGAGAGCCAGGGCGAAATCAACGGCTTCCGGCTGCTGCGCATCGAGGCGCAGGATGGCGGCACGACCAAGCTGCTGCACCAGGAC
>NZ_RZRP01001312.1:0-1094 GCF_003997795.1 Mesorhizobium sp. M7A.F.Ca.US.005.03.2.1
GACAGGATCGTAGAGGCCCTGGGCGGAAAATCCGTTGGCGCTTCGGCCAATATTGGATCGCAAGGTGGTTTTGACGGTTGCCGCTTTCGTCTGCGCGGCCTGGCCGTTCGTCGCAGAGTGCGTCATGTCCGTCATCTCCTGTCCTCCTTCCCAGCCATTCAGGCGCTGGTTTGCCTCGGCAAGCGCTTGGCTCACCCTGATCCTTGTGGCACGTCTTGCGAAATCCTGTCGAACCAGGCGGCTTTCCGCATGGATCGCATCTGGTAATCGTACAGGCCAGAGTCTGGCTGTCCACCTGTCGCTCGCGGCAACAGCCGGAGAGGCCCAAATGATACGCCAATCCAGCTCGTTTTGTGCGACAAAATAAGACAGCACTACTGTCCTAAATTTTTATGGCAGAAATCCCGGACCCACACAAGACCGATTTGCAAAAAACTTGGGGCATTCGCGACAGAAAATGTCGTGAAGCTGAGGGAAAACGTAAGCTTCAGTCGTCGGCCTGGGCTTTGCCCGTTGGCTGGCTTTACTGTTTTTCCGGCGCCTGGCCCTTGCGATCAGCACGCGAAACCGGTCAACTTCAATCTGATTTCCCCAACCCCCCGTTCTCCCAAGACATAGGCAGATGCATGTTCTTCGCTTCCGACAATTGGGCAGGCGCCCACCCCAACATTGCCGCCGGCCTGTCGGCCAATGCCGGCGGCTTTTCGACCGCCTACGGCGACGGAGCGCTCGACCAGGCAGTCTACCAGCGCTTCAGCGAGATTTTCGAACGCGAGGTCGCGGTGTTCTTCGTCGCCACCGGCACGGCCGCCAACTCGCTGGCGCTGACCGCTTACAACAAGCCGGGCGGCATTTCCTTTGCTCATCGCGAATCGCATGTCATCGAGGACGAATGCGGCGCGCCGGTGTATTTTTCCGGCGGCTCACGCCTGCATGAGATCGATGGCGCGCTGGGCAAGATCGATCCGCACAATCTGGAAAGGACCATCGGCCGTTTCGCACCGGAAATCGTCCATTGGGGACGGCCGATGGCCGTTTCGATCACCCAGTCGACCGAGGTCGGCACTATCTACGGCCTGGATGAGATCGAGACG
>NZ_RZRP01001313.1:0-1091 GCF_003997795.1 Mesorhizobium sp. M7A.F.Ca.US.005.03.2.1
GTCGGCATCCATGGCGAGCCCGGCCGCCGGCGCGATGCGCTGAAAAGCGCCGATGCGATCGCGCAGGAGATTTGCGCCGCGATCCTCGGCGATCTCGGCGACAAAGCGAAAGGCCCGGCGCTGCTGTTCGTCAACGGCTTCGGCGGCACGCCGCTGATGGAACTCTATCTGATGTACAACAGCGCACGGCTAATCTTCGAGAAGCATGGCGTGACGGTGACCCGTTCGCTGGTCGGCTCCTACGTCACCTCGCTCGATATGGCCGGCTGCTCGATCACGCTGACCATGCTCGACGACGAGACGACCGCATTCTGGGACGCGCCGGTACACACTGCGGCGCTGCGCTGGGGCATGTAAAAGCTGGCTTACATTAGGCTTTTCTGCAACCATTCCTGACTTGCTCGCAATGCTAGCTGGGTTGATGCTGCCACCGCTTACTTCCGCCGAAGAAAGACTCTTGCTGCGCTTCGCTGACCCCGAGGCGGCGGCAGGCGGCGAAGATTTGTCGGCAAAGACGCTGACGGCGCTGCTCGACAATGCCGAGTTTCACGGCGTGCTGCCGATCATGTTGCGCAAGCTCAGCGGGGACGCGCGGCTGCCAGCGGATGCCGACCTGCACGGCAAGCTGGAGGATCTGCGCCAGAAGGCAACGATCGCCACCGGCCAGTCGATGCTGTTGAAGTATCATGGCGACCGCATCATGAAGGGATTGGCGGCGGACAATATTCCGGCGCGGATCGTCAAGGGACCCGTCTTCGCGCGAAAGCTCTACCGCAACGTCGCCGACAGGCCCTTCACCGACATCGACATCCTGGTCGAACCCGCCAATCTGGCCAGGGCAAACCAGGTGATCGCGGCATGCGGCTTCGAGCTTGGCAGCAACGAGGCCGAATCCTACGAATTGCAGGAATTCAAATGGCTGGAAAAAGAGAATTCCAGCCTGCTGGTCGAACTGCATGGCGACCTCGTGCATGACACCGGCATGCGGCGGCGCCTGTCGCTGGGTTTCCCTGAATTGCGCGCCATCGACGGCGAAGCCACGGACACGCCGGCGGCTCTTCTAACGATCGCCATCGTGCACGCCGCCGGCG
>NZ_RZRP01001314.1:0-1091 GCF_003997795.1 Mesorhizobium sp. M7A.F.Ca.US.005.03.2.1
ACGCGCACCAGGCCAAGGCCGACCGGCACGCCGGCCGCCACGACATCGAACAGCGACCAGGTGCGGATGCCGCGCTTGATGGAAAACAGCGTCATGGCGAGGATGACGCCGAGCAGGCCGCCATGGAACGACATCCCGCCCTGCCACACGGCGAAGATATCGAGCGGGTGCGCGATGTAGCGCGCCAGATCATAGAAGAGCACATAGCCGGTGCGGCCTCCGAGCACGACGCCGATGGCCGCCCAGACGATGAAATCGTCGAGATCCTCCGGCTTCATCGGCAGGACGCCGTTCGGCCACAGCCTGGCATTGGCGGCGAGCCGCTTGGCATACCACCAGGCGAACAGGATGCCGACGATATAGCCGACGCCATACCAGTGCACCGCCAGCGGCCCGATCTGGATGAGGATCGGGTTGATGTTGGGGAAGGGCAGGGAGGCCAGCGGCAGCAGGAAATATTCGTTCAACGGGGAACTCTCGGTTGCGAGCGTGTTTGGGCGCGGACCATGCGGCAGGGTTTTGGCAGGGTCAAGGCAAGGTGGGCGCACTCGACTTGATGCCGCAGCAAGGTGCAACAAGCTTGCATTCGACGCGCGGCGCCACTACGTCAATTTTGTGCAAGCGCGAGGATTTGCCATGTCGACCGGACCGAACCGCATTCTCGATGAATTCGCCAAGCTGATGACCGACGCCGCCGGCGCCGCCCAGGGCGTGCGCCGTGAGGTGGAGACCGCCTTCAAGGGGCAGGCCGAGCGCATTCTCAATACGATGGACGTGGTGCAGCGCGAAGAGTTCGAAGCCGCGCGCGAGATGGCCGCCAAAGCGCGGGAAGAGAATACCCGCCTTGCCGCCCGCATCGAGGCGCTCGAGGCGAAGCTTGCAGAACTGGCCGGCGACGCCACACCAGCGACGGCCGCCAAGCCGCGCACAAAAAAATAATCGTTAAACTTTTCCACATAGCCCGATCCTGAAAAGCGCTTTGCCGTGAATCGCTTAACGGCATTGCATGAATCTTTGTGACAGCGGCTTTCCACATGCGAATGACGCAGTGCGAAAAATTGGGCTGTTCACGCGACTCCCGATCAATAGAC
>NZ_RZRP01001315.1:0-1089 GCF_003997795.1 Mesorhizobium sp. M7A.F.Ca.US.005.03.2.1
ATCCACAAGGCCTGAGCGTCCGATGGCCATCACGCTTCGTCAGTCCGATACCGATTTCGAGCAACGTTTCGCCGCCTTCCTCACGACCAAGCGGGAGGTCTCCGCCGATGTCGATGCCGCGGTGCGCGACATCATCGCGCGCGTGCGCGCGGAGGGCGACGCGGCACTGATCGACTATACGCGGAAATTCGATCGCGCCGATTTGACCGGCCTCGGCATTGCCGTGTCTAAGGAAGACATCGCAACCGCCTACGAAACGGCCGACCCAAAGACGATCGAGGCGCTGGAGTTCGCGCGCGACCGCATCCGCTCGCATCATGAACGGCAGCGGCCGAAGGACGATCGCTATACGGATGCCGCCGGCGTCGAGCTCGGCTGGCGTTGGACGGCGATCGAGGCCGTCGGGCTCTATGTGCCGGGCGGTACGGCGAGCTATCCGAGCTCGGTGCTGATGAACGCCGTGCCGGCCAGAGTGGCCGGCGTCGAGCGCATCGTCATGGTCGTGCCGGCGCCGGGCGGCATCATCAATCCGCTGGTGCTGGTGGCAGCGGACATATCAGGCGTGTCCGAAATCTACCGCGTCGGCGGCGCGCAGGCGATCGCCGCCCTCGCCTATGGCACCGAGACAATCCGGCCGGTCGCCAAGATCGTCGGCCCGGGCAATGCCTTTGTCGCGGCAGCCAAGCGCCAGGTTTTCGGCACCGTCGGCATCGACATGATCGCCGGGCCGTCGGAAGTGCTTGTCGTGGCCGACGGCAGCAACGATCCGAACTGGATCGCTGCCGACCTGCTGGCCCAGGCAGAACACGACGCTTCGGCGCAGTCGATCCTGGTCACCGACGATCCGGCTTTCGGCATCGCGGTCGAACAGGCGGTCGAGCGCCAGTTGCAGAGCCTGCCACGCGCTGAAACGGCAGCGGCGAGCTGGCGCGATTTTGGTGCCGTGATCCAGGTGTCGACCATCGACGCCGCGCTGCCGCTGGTCGATCGCATCGCCGCCGAACATGTCGAACTGGCCATCGACGACGCCGAGGGCTTCCTGTCGCGGATGCGCAATGCCGGTGCGGTCTTTCTCGGCCGCCACACGCC
>NZ_RZRP01001316.1:0-1082 GCF_003997795.1 Mesorhizobium sp. M7A.F.Ca.US.005.03.2.1
CGCCAGGACCATGCAGCTTGGCAAGACGCCGACAAATGTCTCGGATACCGCCAAAGCGGTGATCGAGGGCATGGACGCGGTGCTCAACGCGGTCAGGCCGGGAACGACTGCCGAAGCGGTCGAAGCTGCCTGGCGCAAGGTCATCCAGCGCTACGGACTGAAGAAGGAATCGCGCATCGGCTACTCCATCGGCGTCGCCTATCCGCCGGATTGGGGCGAACACACGATCAGCCTCAGGCCGGGCGACAAGACGGTGCTTGAACCGGGCAACGTCGTTCATTCCATCCTTGGCATGTGGATGGACGGCTGGGGCATCGAGGTCAGCGAGACCATCCTGGTCACCGAAACCGGCCACGAGACCCTGACGAAGTTCCCGCGAGAGATCCATGTCAAATCCTGAGGGTTCGGCCACGGCGGGTGGTGTTGCGAAAACCGTGACGACCGATATCGACGCCGGAATTCTCGACCGGATGATCGAGGTCCGTCGCCATCTGCACCGCAATCCCGAGCTTTCGAACCAGGAGGCCGGCACGCAGCGTTACCTCAGGCAGATGCTGGTGGATCAGGGAATCGTCGACATTCGCGACGTCGCCGGCTTTGGCCTTGCCGTCGATATTGTCGGCGCCGGCAGGCCGTCAAATCGAAAGATCGCCATTCGCGCCGACATCGATGCCTTGCCGATCGAGGAGGAGTCCGGTGTCGATTATGCATCGACGAATCCAGGTGTGATGCATGCCTGCGGTCACGACGCCCATGCATCGATGGCTTTCGCGGTGGCCGCGCATCTTCACCAGTCGCGGGACAGTTTTGGCGGTACCGTTCGCCTGATCTTCCAGCCGGCGGAGGAGGACGAACCGTCGGGCGGCAAGCGGGTGGTGGAAGAGGGGCTTCTCGACGACATCGACGCCGCCATCTGCGTCCACGTCGATCCGTACACACCGACCGGCAAGATCGCCGTCGGCTCCGGTCCCTACACTCTGGCCTGTGACACGTTCGATGTGGCCGTCATCGGCTCGGCGGCACACGCGGCAAAACCGCATGAAGGCGTCGATGCGTTGGCCGTGGCTTGCTCCCTGGTGAGC
>NZ_RZRP01001317.1:0-1079 GCF_003997795.1 Mesorhizobium sp. M7A.F.Ca.US.005.03.2.1
GGCATGAAGGTATAGATTTGCGACTCGGTGTTTTCCTCGCGCCCGGGCCCTTGCAGCGCCCGTACGACGGAGCGCACCAGATCGGCCGTGGTGATCGGCTTGACCAGGAAATCCGCGACCTTGAGCTGCACGAGAATGCGCACCGCGGCCGCGTTGAACTCCTGGGTGACGACGACGACAGGAACCTTGTCCTCCAGCCGGCGCATGATGCGCTGCAGCGACTCGACCTCCTCCAGCCTTGCCGCATCCATGTCGACGATGATGGCGCCGAAGTCGGCTTCCTGGATCTCGCCGCGCAACTCGGTAACGTTCTTTTCCACTGTCGAGAGCTGTATGATCTCGGAGGCGGAGAATGCGGTGCGCGTGTCCTGCGCAAACGTCCTGTCGGTCGATACGAGCAGGATCTTCCTGGTCTTGATGCCGTTTGCCATTCTGTCAGCCTGTCAGGTCGCCCGTTGACCAGTTGCCCGTTGAATCAGTTGCCTGTGGTCGACTGCGACGCCTTGGCACCGGCCGCCTGATCGGGTGTGACAGCCGCGGCACTGCCTCGTTGGGCCGGCACCAGGAGCCTGGTGTTCTGGACCCCGTATTTCCAGGGATCGACCATCTGCATGACGGTGTTGGCGGCCTGCGCATTGCCGGCGCCGGCCGTTGGCCCTTCGCTGCGCACATAGTCGTCGCTGGTGCAGCCAGCGGCAAAGCCGGCCAGCAGCAAGGCGACGCTCGATCCAAAGACCAGACGCATGGCTTCAATCCTTCGGCAGGTCGAGGAAATGCCCAGCCGAAGCGGCCGCTGCAGGTTGAGTGACGCGGCCGTCTGCCAACGCCACGGTGCGACCGGCATCGGAATCCTTCACTTCCTCGGTGTTGTTGAGAAAATAGTCGGCATTGCTGGCCGGCTGCGTGCCATCTGTCGGCTCGACGAGCTTCTTCGACGGATCGACCGGCTTGACCAGATAGGGCGTTACGATGATGACGAGGTCGGTCTCGCGCCGCTGATAGGATTTCGACGAGAACAGCGCCCCAAGCACCGGCATCTTGCCGAGGCCCGGAATGCGCGACGTGGTGATGTCGTTTTG
>NZ_RZRP01001318.1:0-1079 GCF_003997795.1 Mesorhizobium sp. M7A.F.Ca.US.005.03.2.1
GCACATGCTCCTGCGATTGCCCGGTCGCTTCCATGCTGGCGGCGACGATTCGCTCCAGCGCCTCACGAACGCGCGAGACATAGGTCTCGCCCTCCGGCGTCAACGACACCGCATTGCCGCCGCGCTGGAAAATCTTGAAACGAAGCTGATCCTCCAGGCTTTTCACGCGCTGGCTGACCGCTGAAGCGGTAATAAACTGTTCTTCACCGGCGCGCGTGAAATTACCGTGCCTTGCAGCACTTTCCACGATTTTCAGCGAATTGAGGTTGACCTGACTGAGCAGACGCACGGTTTCGACCTTAAGCTTGGCTTACACTAGCACCAGCATTCCTAATTTTACAGGGGTGGGTGAATTAATCGACTGTTTACCAAGTGTTGCCCCCATCCTGGAGAAGTACAATGAACGCCCATACCATTCCCGAACTGCGTTATGCGATGAGCCGCGAAGCCATTATCGGCCATGAAACCGCCTGGAAAGTGTCGAGTTTCGGTGTCGCGCAATATCTGCACGGCTATGACCCGGCACTGCTTGCCGCGATCGAGGAGGCTGCCCTGAAGCTCAAGGCCAGCCATGCCGTGCACAAGCACCTCGATCTGACCTTCATCACCGGGGCCGACCGTTTCATCCCCGAGATCAGGGAATTGCTGCATGACAAGCTGCGCCTGGAGCGGCTGTCCGACATGATGGGCACCAAGCTGGAGCCCTATCCGCTGTCGATCGTCGGCTCGACGGTCACCTTCATGAATCCCAGGGACGGCGCCGTGGAGTGGCATTGCGATGGCGTTCCGGTCACCGAGCTCATTCCGCTGTCGATCAGCAATCCGCTGGTCGGCGGCCACCTCGAAATCTATTGCGACGACTCCGAAACCGGCCGCGCCATTCTCGAATCCGGCCGCGAGATCCCGCGCAACAGTGTCATGCGCATCGATCACAAGATGAACTACGCGACGCTCGGCCAGTTCCTGGGCGTCCTGCATCGCACCGCGCCGATCCGGTTCGGCGAGCGCGTCACGCTGGTGCTCAACCAGCGCTCGGTGGCCAAACCCTATGTCGACGACAACAGAATGTTCTATCTCGC
>NZ_RZRP01001319.1:0-1075 GCF_003997795.1 Mesorhizobium sp. M7A.F.Ca.US.005.03.2.1
CCATCCTGACCAAGCCGCAGACCATGTCCTACGAGCAGCTTGAGAAGGCCGTCCCGGCCGATTGCAGCGAAGATTCGGACGGCTGGTACAACGTCGGTGTCGAGAACTGGGCAGGCAAGGATTACCTGGACCAGTTTTTCCTGCGTCCGGCCGATCCTGAGGCCTTCAAGGCGAACTGACCAAAGCAGGTCTGGCCACCCCGTCAGCGTTGACGGGGTGGCATTTCTTTCATTCCGTGCAAGTCTAGCCGACCAACGTCGGCCAACTGGACCTATGATGTCGTACCCAACGGTTGAACTCTCATCGGTCAGGAAGACCTTCGGGCCGACTGTGGCGCTCGGCGGTTGCAACCTAACGGCCTACGCAGGGGAGGTTCACGCGATCATTGGCGGCAACGGCTCGGGCAAGAGCACGTTGGCGAAGGTGATCTCCGGCGTGCTGATACCCGACAGTGGCCAGGTGTCGATCCTTGGAAAGTCGGCAACGTCTCCGCACGAGGCGCGCCAGCTGGGTATCTCGAATGTCTTTCAGGAGGTGCTCGTCGCGGACGAGTGCTCGGTGCTGGATAACCTCTACCTGGGCGCGGATGGCCTTTTGGGCTCGTCCATGAACCGGGAAGAGAAAGAAGCCAAGGCATCCGCATTGATGCGCGAACTCCTCGGCTTTGACATCGATCTCTCCGGGTTGGTGGGCGAACTGCCCCTGAGCGTCAAACAATGGGTGACAATCGCCAGGGCTCTTCTGACTGATCCCAAGGTCCTGATCCTCGACGAGTCCTCGGCCGCGCTCGACTTCGATTCCACGGAAAGGCTGTTCCGCAAGATGCGGCAGCTCAAGCAGCGGGGGGCAAGCATCCTGATCGTCACCCACCGCATCGCCGAGCTGGTGCGTATCGCCGACCGCGCGACGGTTTTGCGCGACGGTGTGGATGTCGGCAAGCTTGCCAAAGAAGAGATCACCGAGGCCAGGATTCTCGAACTGATTGCCGGTGCCGAGCGCAGCGGCACAGACCGTGATCAGCCGTTGCCGAGGCGGCTCGGCGATCGGGCGGTCCTGCGTGCAACCGATTTTCGGG
>NZ_RZRP01000131.1:0-10474 GCF_003997795.1 Mesorhizobium sp. M7A.F.Ca.US.005.03.2.1
CTCTTTCATGGCGTCGAGATAGCGCTCGAATGCCTTGGCGAAATTGACCTGGCCGGGAAAGTTCGAACCGTCGCCGATCCACACCGTCAGCGCCTTGGAGCCGAGCGTCTTGCCGATCTCGATGCATTCGAGATTGTGCTCGACCGCTTGCCGGCGCGTGCCGGCGTCGGCATGCGACAGCGAGCCGAATTTGTAGGAGAGCTTCTGGTCCTTGGCGTCGGAAAAGGTGTTGGAGTTCATGGCGTCGAAGCCGAGGCCAAAGCGCGAGGCCGCTTGCTTCAGCCGGTTCGGATCGGCCTTGTCCCACGGAATGTGCAGGGAAACGGTCGGCGTCGCCTGCGTCAATTGCTGGATGACGGCGCAATCCTCGATCTTGTCGAAGATGTCGCGTGGCTCGCCGGCACCGGGAAAGCGGGCAAAACGCGTGCCGCCGGTGCCGACGCCCCAGGACGGGATCGCCACCGCGAATTTCTCGACCTTGTCTCTGACAGCGTCGATGGCGATGCCGCGACGGTCGAGCCGCTCGCCGAGCGAGGCATAGTCGCGCTCGAGGTTGGCCTTGCGCGCGGCGTTGTCCTTGTCGACGAGGCCGGCGGAGATGATGTGTTCCATCGTCCCCTCCGCTCAGCGCGTGAACGACTGGGCGTTGCCCGCGTCGACATTGATGATGTTGCCGGTCGACTTGGCCGACATGTCGGACGCCAGGAAATAGATCGCCTCTGCGATGTCTTCCGGGAAGACCGAGCGCTTCAGCATCGAACGCGAGCGATAGTGCTCCTCCAGATCGTCGGTCGACATCTTGTAGGCGGCGGCGCGCTGTTCCTTCCACTCGCCGGTCCAGATCTTCGAGCCGCGCAGCACCGCGTCCGGGTTGACGACATTGACCCTGATCTGCGCCTCCGCGCCCTCCAGCGCCAGGCAGCGGGCGAGATGGATCTCGGCAGCCTTGGCGGTGCAATAGGCGGCGGCGTTCGGCGATGCGGCAAGGCCGTTCTTGGAGGCGACGAAGACGACGTTGCCGCCAATCTTCTGCGCGCGGAACAGCCGGAACGCTTCCCGCGAGACCAGGAAATAACCGGTCGACAGGATGTCCATGTTCTTGTTCCACAGCGCCAGCGTCGTCTCCTCGATCGGCGCCGAGGAGGCCAGCCCTGCATTCGATACCAGAATGTCGATGCCGCCGAACTCGACCGCTGTCTCGGCAAAGCCCGAAATGACCTGCTCCTCCGAGGTGACATTGATCAGCACCGGCCGCACGAAGTCCCTGCCGTAGACTTTCGCCAGTTCGTCATTGGTGCTGGCGAGTGCCGCCTCATCGATGTCGGCCAGCACCACGCAGGCGCCTTCGCGCAGCAGGCGGTTGGCCGTGGCGCGGCCGATGCCGCCGGCGCCACCCGTGACCAGGGCGATCTGGCCGGCAAGCGACTTCGGCTTCGGCATACGCTGCAGCTTCAGGTCTTCGAGCAGCCAGTACTCGATGTCGAAGGCTTCCTGTGCAGGCAGGCCGACATAAGACGACACGGTGGAGGCGCCGCGCATGACGTTGATGGCGTTGACATAGAATTCGCCCGAGATGCGCGCCGTCGCCTTGTCGCCGGCGAAGGTGAACATGCCGACGCCGGGCATCAGGTAGACGACGGCATTGGGATCGCGGATGGCGGGCGAGTCCGGATGCTTGCAGCTGTCGTAATAGGCCTGGTAGCCAACGCGATATTCGGCGATGTCGTCGGCAAGACGCGCGATGACGGCATCGACATCGGGTTTTGCCGGATCGAACTCGATGACCAGCGGGCGGATCTTGGTGCGCAGGAAATGGTCAGGGCACGACGTGCCAAGTGCCGCCAGCGGGCGCAGATCCCTGGAGTTGACGAATTCGAGCACAGCAGTGGAATCGTCGAAATGGCCTGTTTTGTGGCTCCTTTCCGAGATCAGGCCGCGAATCCTCGGCATCAGTTTGGCCGCGATGGCACGGCGCTCAGTGGCGTCGAGCGACTTGGCCGCTTCACCGCCGAAGATAGCGACACCCTCGGAGCGGCGCTCGAACCATTCGATCGCCTGGTTGATCACTGAGATCGTCGTCTCGTAGCATTCCCTGGGGGTGTCGCCCCAGGTGAACAGGCCGTGGCTTTCCAGGATGACGCCCTTGGCGGCTGGGTGTTCGAGGCAGAATTTCTCCAGCCACAGGCCAAGTTCGAAGCCAGGGCGCTTCCACGGCAGCCAGCCGATGGCCTCGCCGAAGATTTCTTTCGTCAGCGCCTTCGAATCCTTCGCCGCGGCAATGGCGATGATGGCATCGGGATGCATGTGGTCGACAAAGGGCTTCGGCACGTAGGCATGCAGCGGCGTGTCGATCGAAGCCGCACGCGGATTGAGGTTGAAGGTGCAGTGCGGCAGGAAGCCGACCATCTCGTCTTCGTGCTCGACGCCGCGATAGAGGCCTTTGAGCGCGCGCAGCTTGTCCATGTAGAGCGTGGCAAAGCCGTCCAGCTTGATCGAGGCGCTGTCGCCGCCCGATCCCTTGACCCACAGCACTTCGACATCCTCGCCGGTAAGCGGGTCTTTCTGCCAGATCTTCGACGACGTGTTGCCGCCGCCATAGTTGGTGACCCGCTTGTCGGAACCAAGTGTGTTCGAACGGTAGACCAGAAGTTCCGGCCCGCTCATGGCGTGAGCCTTGGCCTCGTCCCACAGATTGGCGAGGCGCGCGCCGGTGCGCTTGTCGAGCATAAGAAATCCTCCCGAAGGCACGCAGAAGGCGCGGCCATTTGGCCCCGAATTTCCACGGAAGCGGTCGGCTTGTCAATCACAAACGATCAATATCGATCATATTGCACTGCACAATGAAATTATATGATCGGAAATGATTGACACTGCGCGTTTTGGGTGCCTAGATGCCCGGGCAGGGAGGAACCATGCACGAAAAAGAGCGCCACAGGATCATTCTGTCCGCCGTCCAGGAAAAGCCTGTGGTGACGGTGCAGGAGATGGTCGACCTGACGGAGTCCTCCGAGGCGACGATCCGGCGCGATATCGCGGCTCTCCACGTCCAGAAGCGCCTGCGCCGCGTGCGCGGCGGCGCCGAGGCAATCTCGCCGCCGCAGTTCATCGGGCTGGCCGGCCGGCCCTTTTCCGTCAACGAAACCATCAACGCCTCGCAGAAGCGGGCGATTGCGCGTGAAGCGGTCGAGCTGTGCAACGACGGCGAACCGATCATCATCAATGGCGGCACCACCACCTTCCAGATGGTGCATTTCCTGACCGGCCGCCGCATGCCGATCTTCACCAATTCGTTCCCCATCGCCGAGCACCTGCTCAAGCACTCCAAGAATACGGTGATGCTGTCGGGCGGCACCATTTATCGCGAGCAGAACATCATCCTGTCGCCCTTCGACAACGACGTGACGCGCAATTTCTATGCGCGCCGCATGTTCATGGGTGCGCAGGGTCTGGGGCCGCTCGGCCTGATGGAGGGCGATCCGCTCTTGATCCAGGCGGAGCAGAAACTGATCGACCAGGCCGACGAGTTGGTGGTGCTGGTCGATTCCTCGAAATTCCGCAAACGCTCCAGCCTCATCCTGTGCGGCCTGTCGCGCATCGCCACCGTCATCACCGATGACGGCATCGAGGATCGTGAAGCCAAGATGCTGGAGACCGCCGGCGTGACGCTGATCGTCGCCCGCACATCCGCAACCAACAAGGAAGAATCTTCACTGCAGGCCTGAGGCCAACTCGCGCTCGCAGCGGCGATGGAATGCAACGCTCAAGGGAGGAAATTCGATGAGCTTCTTGAAGAAATTGATGGTGACGGCTGCATTCTCAGCCGCCATGTTCGTGAATGCAGCCTACGCCGAAAACGTCAAGATCGCGCTGGTGGTGAAGTCGCTCGGCAACGGCTTCTTCGATGCCGCCAACAAGGGCGCCGAAGAGGCGGCCAAGGAACTTGGCGATGTCGACATCATCTACACCGGCCCGACCAAGGCGACCGCCGAAGCGCAGATCGAAGTGGTCAATTCGCTGATCGCGCAGAAGGTCAACGCCATCGCCATTTCGGCCAATGACGCCGACGCTCTGGTGCCGGTGCTGAAGAAGGCCATGGAACGCGGCATCACCGTCATCTCGTGGGATTCGGGCGTCGCCAAGGAAGGTCGCCAGCTTCACCTCAACCCGTCCGACACCGGCCTGATCGGCGAGACCATCATCAAGCTCGCCGCCGACCACCTGCCGGAAGGCGGCGAGGTCGCCATCCTGTCGGCCTCCTCGACCGCGACCAACCAGAACGCCTGGATCGACGCGGCCAAGAAGATCCTGCCGGAGAAGTTCCCCAAGATCAAACTCGTCGCCACCGTCTACGGCGATGACGATTCGGCCAAGAGCACCGACGAAGCCAAGGGCCTGTTGAAGTCCTATCCGAACCTGAAGGCGATCATCGCGCCGACCACCGTCGGCGTCGTTGCCGCCGCCCAGGTCGTCACCGACGAGAACCTGATCGGCAAGGTCAATGTCACCGGTCTCGCACTGCCGTCCGAGTTCAAGAAGTTCATCGACAACGGTTCCAGCCAGGCGGTTGCGCTGTGGAACCCGATCGACCTCGGCTACTCGGCCGTCTACCTCGCCCATGATCTGGCGGTGAAGAAGGAAGAGGCCAAGCCCGGCGCCACGCTGTCGATCGGCCGCGTCGGCAAGGTCACGCTCGACGACACCAACTCGGCTGCAATGGCTCCGCCCTTCCAGTTCGACAAGTCGAACATCGAAAAGTTCTCCAAGATCTATTGATCTGGAGTTCTCTAGAGCTGACGCGGCGGGGCTCACGTCCCGCCGCGGCTTTAAACGAACCTTGTTTCAGGGCTTGATACGACTATGGACACGACAGCCCAACACGGCGCGGTGAAGGAGCGGCCTCCGGCCCCGGCTCCACGCTTGACGCTGTCCGGCATCTCCAAGAGCTTTCCCGGCGTGCGCGCGTTGCACAATGTCAGCCTGTCGCTCTATCCGGGCCAGGTGACGGCGCTGATCGGCGAGAACGGCGCCGGCAAGTCGACGCTGGTCAAGATCATGACCGGCATCTACCAGCCCGACGGGGGCACGATCAGCATAGACGGCCACGCCGTCACCCTGCCCAGCGCGCATGCCGCCTTCGGCCATGGCGTCACCGCCATCCACCAGGAAACCGTGCTGTTCGACGATCTGAGCGTGGCCGAAAACATCTTTCTCGGCCACGCGCCACGCACGCGTTTCGGCACCATCGACTGGCGCACGATGCGCAAGAACGCGCGCGAAGTGCTGGACACCATGCATGCCGACCATATCGACGCCGACGCGCGGCTGAAGGACCTTGGCATCGCCAACAAGCATCTGGTCGCGGTTGCGCGTGCCATGTCGATCGACGCGCAGATCGTCATCATGGACGAGCCGACCGCCGCGCTTTCCATGAAGGAGATCGAGGAGCTCTTTTTGCTGATCGAATTCCTCAAGAGCGATGGCAAGGCGATCCTGTTCATCAGCCACAAGTTCGACGAGATCTACCGTATCGCCGACCGCTACACGGTGTTCCGCGATGGCGAGATGGTCGGCGAAGGCCTGATCAAGGATGCCGGCCAGAGCCAGATCGTGCGCCTGATGGTCGGCCGCGCGGTCGATCACATCTTCCCGCAGCGCAAGGCCGAGATCGGCGCACCGGTGCTCTCCGTTTCCGGCCTGTCGCATCCGACCGAATTCAACGATATCGGCTTCGAACTGCACAAGGGCGAGATCCTCGGCTTTTACGGCCTTGTCGGCGCCGGCCGCAGCGAGGTGATGCAGGCGATATCGGGCATCACCCGCACCTCAGCCGGCACGATCACGCTGGAAGGCAAGACGATCGCGCCGAAATCGGCTGCGGATTCGATCGATGCCGGCATCGTCTACGTACCGGAAGAACGCGGCAAGCAAGGCGTGGTGATCGGCCTGCCGATCTTCCAGAACGTCTCGCTGCCTTCGCTCAAGCGCACGTCGAAGTCCGGCCTGCTGCGGCTGTCGGAGGAGTTCGATCTGGCCCGCTCCTACACCGAGCGACTCGACCTCAGGGCCTCTTCGCTCAGCCAGGATGTCGGCACACTGTCGGGCGGCAACCAGCAGAAGATCGTCATCGCCAAATGGCTGGCGACGTCGCCCAAGGTGATCATCCTGGACGAGCCGACCAAGGGCATCGACATCGGCTCGAAGGCCGCCGTGCACGGCTTCATGGCCGAGTTGGTGGCGCAAGGCCTGTCGGTGATCATGGTGTCGTCCGAGCTGCCCGAAATCCTCGGCATGTCCGACCGTGTCGTGGTCATGCGCGAGGGGCTTGTCGCGGCGGTCTACGACAACAAGGAGCTGGACGCCGAGACGCTGGTTCGGACGGCAGCAGGGATCGCGGCATGAAGGCTTTCCTCAAATACCGCGAAATCTGGCTGGCTGCTGCCATCATCGTCTTGATCGGGCTGATCTCGACGCGTTTTCCGGCCTTCGCCGATCCGGCCAATCTGCGCCAGGTGTTCAACGACACCTCGATCCTGATGATCCTGGCGCTTGGCCAGATGGTGGTCATCCTGACCCGGTCGATCGACCTGTCGATGGCGTCCAATCTCTGCTTCACCGGCATGGTGGTGGCGATGCTGAACGCCGCGCATCCGGCAATCCCGATCCCGCTGCTGATCGTCATCGCACTACTGGTCGGCCTGGTGCTCGGCGCCATCAACGGCCTTTTGGTCTGGCGGCTGAACATTCCCTCGATCGTGGTGACTTTGGGCACACTGACCATCTATCGCGGCGCCACCTTCGTCCTGTCCGGCGGTGCCTGGGTCAATGCCGACAAGATGAGCCCGGAGTTCATCGGCTTCCAGCGCGCGGCCTTCCTCGGCATTCCGGTGCTGTCGTGGATCGCCATCCTGGTCATTGCGCTGTTCTTCGTTGTGATGACACGCACCGCGCTCGGCCGCTCGATCTACGCGATCGGCGTCAACCCGACGGCGTCCGTCTATGCCGGCATCGATGTCGGCCGGACGAAATTCATCGTCTTCTGCATCTCCGGCATGATTGGCGGCCTGTCAGGCTATCTCTGGATCTCGCGCTACGTGATCGCCTCGGTCGAGGTCGCCAATGGCTATGAGCTCAACATCATCGCCGCCTGCGTCATCGGCGGCATCTCGATCGCCGGCGGCATCGGCTCGGTCGGCGGCGCGGTATTAGGCGCACTGTTCCTCGGCATCATCTCCAATGCGCTGCCGGTCATCAACATCTCGCCTTTCTGGCAGATGGCGATTTCGGGCAGCGCAATCATTCTGGCCGTCGTGCTCAATGCGCGCGGCGAGCGCCAGCAAGGCCGCATCATCCTCAGAAAGGTGGAGGCGTGACCGACATCCCTGCCCCGCGCCACATTCCCGACCGGCTCGACAAGCCGCTGCGTTCGGCGATCTTTTCCTGGGAAGCGCTGCTGGTCGTGGTGGCCGTCGCCATCTTCGCCATCAACAGCTTCGCCTCGCCCTATTTCCTCGACCCGTACTCGCTGTCCGATCTGACCTTCAATTTCACCGAGAAGGGCCTGATCGCCTTCGCCATGGCGCTGCTGATCATCTCGGGCGAGATCGATCTGTCGGTGGCCGCCATCATTGCGCTGGCGTCGACCATGATGGGCATGGCGGTGCAGGCCGGCGCCGGCACGCCCGTGCTGGTGCTGATCGGCATCGTCGTCGGGTTAGGCTGCGGCGCCTTCAACGGGCTGCTGGTGACAAGGCTCGGCCTGCCCTCGATCGTCGTCACCATCGGCACGATGAGCCTGTTTCGCGGCATCGCCTTCATCATCCTCGGCGACCAGGCCTACAAAGGCTATCCCTCAAGCTTCGCCTTCTTCGGCCAGGGCTATGTCTGGTGGGTGGTGTCGTTCGAGCTGGTGCTGTTCCTGATCGCGGCTGTCGTCTACTGGTTCCTCTTGCACCGCACGAGTTTCGGCCGACGCGTCTTCGCCATCGGCAACAATCCGGTCGCTGCGCAATTTTCCGGCGTGCGCGTCGGCCGCACCAAGTTCATCCTGTTTTGCCTGACCGGGCTGATGTCGGGCATCGCCTCGGTGCTGATCACCTCGCGCCTCGGTTCGACGCGGCCCTCGATCGCACAAGGCTACGAGCTGGAAGTCATCACCATGGTGGTGCTCGGCGGCGTCAGTATCCTCGGTGGCGCCGGCAGCATTCTTGGGGTCGTCCTGGCCGCCTTCATCATGGGGCTGGTGACCTTCGGACTTGGCCTGCTCAATGTGCCGGGCATCGTCATGTCGATCTTCATCGGCCTGCTGCTGATCATCGTCATTGCCTTGCCGATCGTCTGGCGGCGGCTGCGCGGAGGGCGTTGATGGCCAAGAAATACGCGTTCAAGATGAAGCTGAAGCCCGGCATGAAGGCAGAGTACAAGAAGCGCCATGACGAGATCTGGCCGTCGCTGGTCGCGCTACTGAAGCAGGCCGGCGTCTCCGATTATTCCATCCATCTCGACGAGGAGACCAATATCCTGTTCGGTGTGCTGTGGCGGCAAGACGACCACCGCATGGACGAATTGCCCGGACATTCGGTGATGCAGCGCTGGTGGGCCCACATGGCCGACATCATGGAGACCAGGCTGGACAACGAGCCGGTGGCCGTGAAGCTGGAAACAATGTTCCACATGGCATGAGTGCGATGCGTCACATCGCCGTCATCGACATCGGCAAGACCAACGCCAAGGTGGCGCTGGTCGACCTCGCCACGTTGAGCGAGGTGGCGCTGCGCCGCATGGCGAATGCGCCGGTGCGGCAGGCGCCTTACCCACATCACGATGTCAAGGCACTGTGGGCATTCATCCTCGAAAGCCTTGCCGGCCTCAACCGCGAACAGCGCATCGACGCCATTTCGATCACCACCCATGGCGCGACCGGCGTGCTGGTCGACGCGGCGGGTGAACTGGTGCTGCCGGTGCTCGACTATGAGTTCGACGGCCCCGACGGGATGGCCGAGGATTACGACGCGATCCGCCCGCCTTTTGCCGAGACCGGCACGCCGCGCCTGCCGCTCGGCCTCAATCTCGGAGCACAATTCTTCTGGCAGCAGAAGAGCTTCCCGGCGGAATTCGCCAGGGCCGCGGCGCTGCTGATGTACCCGCAATACTGGGCCTTGCGCCTGACCGGCATCGCCGCCAACGAGGTCACCTCGCTCGGCTGCCACACCGACCTGTGGAACCCGTGGACAGCGGATTTTTCATCCCTGGTCGAGAGGCTGGAGTGGCGAAGCCTGATGGCGCCGGTGCGGCCGGCCAGCGATCGCCTCGGCCCGATCCTGCCCACCGTTGCTGTGCGAACCGGACTGGATCCGCACACGCCGGTGTTCTGCGGCCTGCATGATTCCAACGCCTCGCTGCTGCCGCATCTTCTCTCCGACAAGCCGCCTTTCTCCGTCGTCTCGACCGGCACCTGGGTGGTATCGATGGCGGTCGGCGGCAAACAGATTGCGCTGGATGCCGCGCGCGACACGCTGGTCAATGTCAACGCGCTCGGTGATCCCGTTCCCTCGGCGCGCTTCATGGGCGGCCGCGAGTTTTCGGTGCTGACAAAGGATCAGCCGGAGCCGTGGACCGAGGATGATGTCGGCGCCGTGCTGGCGCGAAAGATGCTGCTGCTGCCGTCGACCCAGCAAGGTTCGGGGCCGTTCCCGCACCATGCCGCGGCATGGCTCAACGCCGACGGCATCAACAAAGGCCAGCGCTTTGCCGCCATCTCATTCTATCTGGCTCTGATGACGGCGACCTGCCTCGACTTGATCGGTGCCGACGGGCCGACCACGGTCGAAGGCCCCTTTGCCCGCAACCGGCTCTTTGTCGGCATGCTGGCGGCAGCCACGGCGCGCGCCGTGGTTGCGTCGGAGGCCGCCACCGGCACCAGCATCGGCGCGGCGCTGCTGGCATCCGATCAACTGATGGCACAGGGCAAGGGCGAAAGAATAGAACGGCCTATAGACCCAGCCTGGGTCGACTATGTCAGCGCATGGCGGGCGGCAGTGGAAGTGCAGGGCTGATCAGAGAATCCGTTTGCCGAAGGCAGACATGACGAAATTGACCGCATCGGTGCCGATCCGCGGCTCCAGATCCGCGGTCAGGCCCGACACATCCATCGACAGCAGCCCGCCGGAGAGCGCGATCGCCTCCATCGCCTGATGCGTCTCGCGCACGGTCAGCCCACCGGAGCCCGCCGCCCAGCCGGCGAATTCGGTCACTGTAGGCGAGTAGCTGACATGAAAGCCTTGCGTGCCTGATGTGGCGATACGGATCGCTTCATGCATCAGGTCGCGCATGCCCATGGCGTCGATATCGGTCATGGTGAAGGCCGACACGCGTGAGTCCTTCAGCACGCGCGCTTCGGCCGGATCGGCGTGGCGCAGGCCGACGATGACGACATTCTCCGGCGACAGCTGCGGCTGCAGCGCGCCCGCCTTGTGGT
>NZ_RZRP01001320.1:0-1068 GCF_003997795.1 Mesorhizobium sp. M7A.F.Ca.US.005.03.2.1
GCCCTGATCGGACAGCAGCATGCCGACGCGGCCTTCTCCCTTGCGGTCGAGCAGCAGCAGCGGCCGGTTGTCGGCGCCCTTCATGACCACTTCGCCTTCCGGGTTCTGCACGCCTATGGTGCGGAACCAGCGGCTCCAGTGCGGCGGCTCGGTGGCCGAGCCATCGAGCCCACGCGTCACCGGGTGGCGCTGGCCGAGTTCGGTGAGGCGCGGATAGAAGGCCTTGTCGACAACTTCGCCGGTCGGCATCGCCGGCAGGGCGGCCATCAGCGGCGTGCGCGCGATCGAGCTTTCGCCGGCATATTCGGGGCCGGCCGCGATCAGCAGCGCGCCGCCCTTTTCGACATATTCGGAGATGTAGTCGTAATAGAGGATCGGCAGCACGTCGCGGTGCTGGTAGCGGTCGAAGATGATGAGGTCGAAATCCTTGATCTTCTCGACGAACAGTTCGCGGGTCGGGAAGGCGATAAGCGACAATTCGTTGATCGGCGTGCCGTCCTGCTTTTCCGGCGGCCGCAGGATGGTGAAATGGACAAGATCGACCGAGGCGTCGGATTTCAGCAGGTTGCGCCAGGTGCGCTCGCCGGCATGCGGCTCGCCGGAGACGAGCAGCACACGCAGGTTCTCGCGAATGCCGTCGATCAGTGCGATGGCGCGGTTGTTGGTGTCGGTCAGTTCGCCCGGTTCGCGATCGATGGCGAGTTCGACGATGTTGCGGCCGGCACCCGGAATGGTGACCTGCAGCGGCATGGCCTGGCCAACGGTGGCGTGCTCGACGGCGACCTGCTCGCCATTGACCGAGACGCGCACATCGACCGGGCCAGTCTCGTTTTCGGTCGAGATGACGCGGTAGGTCATGTCGAGCGGCTTGCCAACAAGGCCGAAGCGCGGCGCGTTCTCGAAGCGGATGCGGCGGTCCTTTTCGTGGTCGTTGCCGGTGATCAGCGCATGCAGCGGGGCGTTGAAATCTGGCGCGCCCGGCGGCGCGTCATGGACCTCGCCATCGGTGATCATGATCGCGCCGCCGATGCGTGACGGCGGCACGTCGCGGAAGGCGCCTTCAAGCGC
>NZ_RZRP01001321.1:0-1065 GCF_003997795.1 Mesorhizobium sp. M7A.F.Ca.US.005.03.2.1
TTTATGCCCCTTTAAGTTGTACAAGGTTTTAGATTCAACTCAAGAGGCGAGCCCTCGTGTGAATGAAGTTATGTCGAACCGACGATTTCTCCTGTCTGCTCCTGACTCCTTCACACCCCGATCGCCGCCACCAAAATCCGGTTCTGCCTTCGGATCGCCGCGCGCAGCTCCGGTATTTTCGCCGCGTCGCGCTTCACGAATTCGATGAACATCATGTTCATGTTGTTGAAGATCAGTTCGCCGAGCGCTGCTCCGTCGATGTCCTGCCGCACCAGGCCGAGCGCCTGCAGGCGGGCGATCAGGGCGCGGATCTGTTCGGTCAGCGCGCGGTCGAGCGCGGTGTAGGCCTGGCCGAACGGGCTGTCGGGCAGTTGCGTCGAGATCGCCATTGCCTGCCGCCACATCTCCTTGCTGAGATAGTGCAGCGAGTGCTCGATGTAGATGCCGATCAGCGTATCCAGCGCATCGCCGACATTGGCCGGCGGCCTGGCGACGACGCCCTGCCCGGCATTCAGCACCTCGTTGACCTCCAGCGAGACGATGGCGCCGAGGATGTCGCCCTTGTTCTCGTAGTAATTGTAGATGGTGCCGACCGAGACCTCGGCCTGCGTGGCGATCGCCTCTATCTTGGCGCCCTCATAGCCGGCCTCTCGAAACAGTTCCGCCGCCGCTTCGATGATGCGCCTGTGCCGGTCCGCCTTTTGCCTTGCCCGCAATCCGCTCATTCCAGCCTCTTGCCACAAAAACAGAATTGACTCAATTTTAGAATTGGTTCAATTTTTTGCAAGAAGCCACAAAGGCAAGGGAGAACACTCGATGTCCGCACATTCCAAGAGCATGAATTCGCTTTCCCTGTTGAAGAGCCATCTGCATGCTGCGTGCGCGGCCGCGGCGCTGTTGCTCGCAGCCGGCAGCGCTGTCCAGGCCGCCGACCTCAACGCGCTGATCTGGTGCGATCATGCCGATCCGGCGCTGCTGCAGCCCTTCGAGGAGGCCAATGGCGTCAAGGTCAACGTCAAGGAATTCGAGGGCACCGGCGCTGGCCTCGCCATCGTCGAACAGTCG
>NZ_RZRP01001322.1:0-1064 GCF_003997795.1 Mesorhizobium sp. M7A.F.Ca.US.005.03.2.1
CTGACGATGGCGACGAGCATGGCCGCCAGGCTCGCGGGCCGGCGTCCGACAATATCGGAGACGCTGCCCAACATCAGAAGTGCCGCCAGATTGCTGACGACATACACGGCGTAGATCAGCGTCAGGGTGATTTGTGAAAAGCCGAATTGCTGCTTGTAGACGATGTAGAGCGGCGTCAGCACCGTGCTGCCGGCAAACAGCACCGCAATCATCGCGGCGACGGTGGGGATTGCGAGAGCATCGCCACCTGCCCCTTCGTGCGTATGTGCAAAATCGCGAATGGCCATGGCCAACCTCGTCACCAATTTCGGGGATCGAGGGGTCTAACGCGGTTTCATCCACGACGTTCCCGCCGACAGGCAGGCTCCTGACAGCACGGTGGACATTGCCTGAGCGGGATATCCGCCGGCTGAACAGGCTCGGATCGGGGCCAGCGGCTCATCTATCGTTCAACCGGTCGGCCTTACCTGCAAGGAAAGCCGGGCGCGATCTTGCACTTGCCGGGACGCGGCCTGTGCGGCGGCCGATGGTGCGGAGGACGGTGCGGCTTGTGCCAGTGTGGCGGCCGATGCGGCGGACGCACGATGATGATTGGCGGGCGAACGATCTGTGAGCGTTCGAGATAACCGGCGCTGGCCCAGCCGCTCACGCCACCGCCATGGATTCTACACCAGCCCGGCTGGCAGCCGGTGACATTGACTCTGAAGCCGGCGGGCAGCGTTCCCACTTTGGCGTATCCCGCTCCCGGCCCGCTGCGGACGTTGAGGTTGGTCGAGGTGTGAGCGCTGTAGGCGAAGGCCGCGGCGGACGTCCCGAACACCGCGGCCATGATGGTCGCGGCCACAAGCAGAAAACGAAATCTCATCAGTCCCCTCCATTCGAATCCCGGCCGTTCACCTGCTCCGGCCAAGATTGCCCTGCAAGAGGAGCGGCCAAGCCAAGAAAAGTCAACAGGTGGGCGGCCGTAACCGTCCTGGCCAACGGGACTGATGCCGGATTTTCCTTGGACATGGTTGAGGAATTTCACGGTTGCCATTTATTGGCTCCTCAACATCCGCTAGCGT
>NZ_RZRP01001323.1:0-1062 GCF_003997795.1 Mesorhizobium sp. M7A.F.Ca.US.005.03.2.1
GATTGAGATCGAGGGCCATGCCGCCGACCGCGTGGTCCGGGCGCTGGGCGGCTTCCCGGAAGTCTCGACAATCCATACCACCAATGGCCGCTGGGATCTGGTGGTCGAGCTTGGGACCGCATCACTGACTGATTTTGATGCGGTGCTGCGCCGCATCCGACTCATAGCCGGCATAACGGGCAGCGAAACCAGTCTGCTCCTGGCCACGCCGCGGACTACCCGAGCACGATTGACCTAGTTCTGAAATAAGCAGAGGGTCGACGGCTAAGCCGCCTTACCATCTCAGGGTCAGCGCAAAAGCGAAAATCACCAAGGCAACTAAAATAGTGATTGCTGGAGCTCGCCACGGGGAAACGTGAAGGAAGCTTTGAGTTCTCGTGAAAACTGGTTGGCGAGGGGGACGCCTGCGAGAAGGGTTCATTGAAAATTGGTCCGCATTGAGTGATTCTTAGTCGTTCGCTATTTAGGGTCTGAGTACCTCGATCGTAAATTTCATGGCGGCCGGGATCTGGTGTGAACCGCTATTCGCAGTCGTTCCTGGACGTCTCGCTAATCGCGGCGACGCGCCTCACGTCAGTCGTTCCATCTGATATTGTCGCACTCCACACCGGCATCGGGTCCGAACTGAGTGGGTCACGTCCCATGTTAACCTGCTAACAATAGGCGAGCTTGTAGAGTGTCCCGGCCAGCACCTTGATGCCGTCGACGATGTCATCGATCGAGGAGAACTCCTCAGGTGTATGGCTCCTGCCGTCCTTGCTCCTGACGAATATCATCCCGGCCCGGGCGATCCTCGACATCTGCTGTGTATCGTGGCTGCCGCCACTGGAGAGTGCGCCCAGCCTGACGCCCTGCTCCTCCGCCGTCGCCTTGATTGCCGCAACGATTTCGGGGTGACAGATCAGGGGCTCTTGGTTCTCAACCACCGTGATCTTCACTTTGAGGCCACGGCGATCCGCGACCTCCCGGATCAGATTTTCGTGCAGGGTATAAAGCCGCCGCACAGCATCTGGATCAGGATGCCGGGCATCGATCATGAAAGTGACTTTCGCAGGTATGATG
>NZ_RZRP01001324.1:0-1060 GCF_003997795.1 Mesorhizobium sp. M7A.F.Ca.US.005.03.2.1
GCCAGGGCCTGCCGACCGGCGGCGAGATCGTGCGCGACTATCTGGCGCCGCTTGGCCGGCTTCCGGCGATCGCCGCCAATCTGAAGCTCGGCGCCGAGGTCACCGCGATCACCCGTCAGGGGCACGACAAGGTCGCCAATGAGGGCCGCAAGGACGCGCCCTTCGTCATCCGCTACCGCGATGGCGGCGGTGAGCACCGCTTTCTCGCACGCGCCGTCATCGACGCATCCGGAACATGGTGGCGGCCAAACCCGATCGGCATCGACGGGCTGCCGGTTGCCGGCGAAGGCAAGGCGTCGGCACGCATCGCCTATGGCATTCCCGACGTGGTCGGCAAGGCGAGAGAAGACTATGCGGGCAAGCGCATCCTGGTCATCGGCGGCGGGCACTCGGCCATCAACGTCGCGCTGGCGCTGATGGAGTTGCAGGATGGCGCGCCTGGCACCGAAATCTTCTGGGCGCTGCGGCACGCCAACATCGAGAGATTGCTCGGCGGCGGGCTGAACGACCAGTTGCCGGAACGTGGTGCGCTTGGGCTGGCCGCCAGGCAGGCGATGGCGGACGGCAGGCTGAACATGCTGGCGGGCTTCGCCGTCGACCGCATCGAGACGCAAGGCGAGAAGCTTGCCGTCGACGCCCACCTCGCGGGCAAGCCGTTCAGCATGGCCGTGGACCGCATCGTCGTCACCACCGGCTTCAGGCCAGACCTGTCGTTCCTCGACGAAATCCGCATCGCGCTCGATCCCGTCGTCGAAGCGCCGCCGGCACTGGCGCCGCTGATCGATCCGAACTTCCACTCATGCGGCACGGTTCCCGCGCATGGCATTGCGGAGCTCGCGCAGCCCGAACCCGGTTTCACCATCGTCGGCTCGAAATCCTACGGCCGTGCCCCGACCTTCCTGATGGCGACCGGCTACGAGCAGGTCCGCTCGGTGGTGGCCGATATTGCCGGAGACCATGCCGCGGCCCGCGAGGTGCGGCTGGTGCTGCCGGAGACCGGCGTGTGCAGTGCCGTCGGTGTCGCGACGGTATCGGAAAGCGCCGGCTGCTGTGGCGGGCC
>NZ_RZRP01001325.1:0-1059 GCF_003997795.1 Mesorhizobium sp. M7A.F.Ca.US.005.03.2.1
CGCTGAGCGGCGCGAACTGACACCGATCTGCCGCTGGCGCAGTTAGGGAAATCGCCTCTTTACATTCTTCCGGGCCTAAGGATTTATCCTCTTCTTTAAGCTCAAAGGAGACGAGCATGTCCTTCGAAAACTGGGCCGCCTTCGCTGCCGCATCGACGATCCTTCTCATCATTCCAGGTCCGACCATCCTGCTGGTCGTGTCCTATGCGCTGGGCCAGGGCTGGCGTACCGCTCTGCCGATGGCCGTCGGCGTGGCGTTGGGGGATTTCACTGCGATGACGTTGTCGATGCTGGGTATCGGCGCGCTGCTGGCGGCCTCGGCGACCGTCTTCACCATCCTGAAGCTGATCGGCGCCGGTTATCTGATCTATCTTGGCGTGAAACTGTTTCGCGCCGGCGGCGCGTTGAAGGCCGAACCGCGCACCGACGCGGTCTCCTCGGCCAAGATGATGGCGCACGCCTGGCTCGTCACCGCGCTCAACCCGAAAAGCATCACGTTCTTCGTTGCTTTCCTGCCGCAGTTCCTCGACCGGCACGCCGATTTCTGGACGCAGATGCTGATCTTCGAGACGACCTTCCTGGCGCTCGCCTTCGCCAATGCCTTCGGCTATGCGCTGATCGCGGCACGCGCACGCAACGTGGTGCGCAATCCCAAGGCGATCCGCATCTTCAACCGCACCGGCGGTACGCTGCTGGTCGGCGCCGGCATCGCCACGGTGGCGATGCGTTCCAGCAATTAAGCTGTCTTTTTGATCATGATCCCGAAACTGGTTTTCGGGATCATGACCGGCCTTACCATTTGACGCTGAAGCCCAGATTGCCTTCGAGGATCCGACGCTTGTCGCCACCGAGATTGGTGGTGTAGTCGCCGGTGGCGAAGATGCTGACCTTGTCCGTCACCTTGGCAATCACGCCGCCGCCGAACTCGAACGAGGTCGATCTGCCCTCGGTCGAGATGTCGGTGGTGTCGAAATTGACATGGCTGGTGCCGCCGAAATCGTGCCAGATGTTGGCCTTGAGATACGGCTGCAGCGCCATGCCATTGATCGCTGTTTCGCC
>NZ_RZRP01001326.1:0-1054 GCF_003997795.1 Mesorhizobium sp. M7A.F.Ca.US.005.03.2.1
GAGGCGGCCTTTTTAAATAGAAATCAAATATTTAAAGCGCGGACGTGATCTGCAGCTCGTTGTTGCCATCAAGCGCGTAGACGTCGTCGCGGAACTGCACCACGCCCGGACCGGTCGACCAGGCCGAGAGATAGAGGAAGTGGACCGGCACCGGATTGGTGACCTGGATCGGCGTGTTTTCACCGGTCTTGATCGCCGCCTCGAAATGCTGGCGGTCCCAGCCGGGCGTGTCGCGCAGGATCCAGGTGACGAGGTCGCGCACATTCTGCACGCGCACGCAGCCCGAGGAATCGAAACGCAACATCTTGCCGAACAGGCTCTGCTGCGGCGTGTCGTGCATGTAGACGCCGTCAGGGCTCGGGAAATTGATCTTCACCGAAGCCATGGCGTTTTCCGAGCCGGGATCCTGGCGGAACCGGTACTTGGCGGCGTCGTCGGTCGACCAGTCCACATTCATCGGATCGACTTCGCTGCCATCGGGCGCGAACAGGCGGATGTGGCTGTTCTTGAGATAATCGGGATTTTTCCGCATCAGCGGAATGATGTCCTTGCGCACGATCGAGACCGGCGCGTTCCAGTATGGATTGACGATGATCTCGGTGATCTTGGAATTGACGATCGGCGTCTGGCGATCGATCTTGCCGACGATCGCGGTGTGGCGAAGCACGACGCGGTCGTTCTCGACCGCTTCGACCTGGGCTGCCGGAATGTCGACCAGCACGTAGCGGCTGCCCAGCGTGCCGGCCTTCTCGCGCAGCCGCTGCAGATTGGTCTGCAACTGGCCAAGCCGGATCTGCGCCGAAACGTTCATCGCCGCATAGGTGTATTTGCCCATCGAGCCATCAGCCGGCAGGCCGTGACGCAGTTGGAAGCGCTTGACTGCCGAGTCGACATAGGAATCGAAAGCCGTCGAAATGCCGGCGCTCTGCGACAGGTCGCCGGAAACCATCAGCCGCTTGCGCAACGGCACCACATCGGGATCATCGACGCCAAGCTGCAGCTTCTTGGTCGCGGGAACCTCGACCCAGCCACCCTGCCCGACAATGTTCTGGTA
>NZ_RZRP01001327.1:0-1051 GCF_003997795.1 Mesorhizobium sp. M7A.F.Ca.US.005.03.2.1
GGCGCGGCCGGTGAACAAACCCGGGCAGGGCCTCGAACGCCTGCCGGCCGCCCAGCCGGCGCCGCCCGACATCCCCGCCAAACCGCAGGAAACACCGCCCGACCCGACGGTCACCGGCGCCATCGCGCCCAAGGCGGCGGAATTGCCGTCTCCGCATCTCGCCTGGTGCGCCAGCCGCTATCGCTCCTACCATCCGGACGACAACAGCTATCTTTCCTACAGCGGGCAGCTGCGCCCCTGCATCTCGCCCTATCTCGAAGCCGCCGGTCAGGCCGGCCAGCCGGCCGCCGGCGATGGCGGGGAAAACGGCGCTGGCCTTGGCGTCTACCTTGCCGACGATGACGGCGAAGCGCTTTCGGCCGACCATGTCGATTCCTGCTTCAGCCGTTACCGCTCCTACCGCCCGGAAGACAACTCCTACCAGCCCTATTCCGGCGGCCCGAGACGGCAATGCCAGTAGCCCCCGCGCGCCGCCGGCATGGCGATCCGATCGCGTGGATTTTCCGGAGCGTCCGCATTGTCGCGGCGTTCAACCCTGACCCCAAGGAGGACTGACCATGAGCGACGACCGGGACGACAGAATTCGTGAGCGCGCCTACCAGATCTGGGAACGGGAAGGCCGCATGCAGGGCGACCCCGAGCGGCACTGGCACCAGGCCGAGGCCGAGATCGACCGCGAGGGAGCCCTGCCGCTGACGGCGGGCGACGCGCTGCCTGAAACCGGCGAGATCGCCAGCTCCGACGTGCTGGAGGTCGAGGCGCTGGCGGTGCGCACCGGCATCTCCGGCGACGAGGCACAGGAACTGCTCGACCGCCTGGGCAACGACCGCGGCGCGGTCGAGCAAGCCGCGCGCAGCCTGAAGGCCAAAGGGCGGCGAAACCCCGATGAGGGACTGGCGAAATAGTCGGAAGACGAAAAATGCCGGCTAGGCTGCGACGGCTGATCGGCACGAAAAGCCCGCGCCTCTGGCGGAGGACGCGGGCCGATCGGAGGGCCGATCTTCGGCAGGCGATGGAGGGCACCACCTGCCGCATCCACTAACCATTAGCT
>NZ_RZRP01001328.1:0-1048 GCF_003997795.1 Mesorhizobium sp. M7A.F.Ca.US.005.03.2.1
ACCAAGAGGCTGGTCACGACGGCAAAAGCACCCGAAACCGAAATCGCCTGTCCGGCGCGGCCTGCGGTGATGTTGAGATCGGCTGCGATCGGGGAGAGCAGGCTGACCGGCATGAATTCCGACGCGATAAGCACGAAGACGCACAGCGCCATCGAAAGCACCGCACTCCATGCGGCGCGGTCTTTGAGGGACCTTGTGTCGTAGGTTGTTTCCATAATTGGCATCCTTGCAAGGCGACCGGGAGCGGATCAGCCGCGATCCCCGTCGCCATGCCCGGAATATATCGACGCGGAACCCATTCTATTAGACTGAGGAATTCGCATGGACTTATCTGCTTGTGATATAAATGCCGTCGGAGGTGACCTATGCAGCGGGATGGCATGAAGGATCTTCTGTGGTTCGTGGCGGTCGCCCAGGAACGCAGCTTTACCAGGGCGGCGGCCAAGCTCGGAACCTCGCAGTCGACT
Source organism: Mesorhizobium sp. M7A.F.Ca.US.005.03.2.1 (assembly GCF_003997795.1). Lineage (NCBI taxonomy): Bacteria > Pseudomonadati > Pseudomonadota > Alphaproteobacteria > Hyphomicrobiales > Phyllobacteriaceae > Mesorhizobium > Mesorhizobium sp. M7A.F.Ca.US.005.03.2.1. The sequence goes on from NZ_RZRP01001328.1 coordinate 468, forward strand.
CTGAGTTCGACGATCAAGGAGCTGGAATCTCGTCTTGGCGTCCGCCTGCTGACGCGCACGACGCGGAGCGTTGCCCCGACCGAGGCCGGCGAGCGGCTTTTCCAATCTCTTGGCCCGCGCTTCGATGAAATCGAGGCCGACCTTGCAAGCCTGGTGGCCTTTCGCGACAAACCCTCCGGAACGGTCCGCATCACGCTATCCGACCATGCGCTCCAGACGACTGTCTGGCCGAAGCTGCAGCCCGTGCTTGGCGACTATCCCGACGTGCGCGTCGAGCTCTACAGCGACAACGGCATGAAGAACATTGTGGAGGAGCGCTTTGACGCAGGCGTGCGGCTGGGCGAGAGCATCGACAGGGATATGATCGCGGTGCGGATCGGTCCGGATTGGAGGCTCGTGGCCGTGGCTTCGGAGGAGTACTTTGCCCACCATCCGGTGCCAACCACCCCCCAGGATCTGGTCGATCATGACTGCATAAACATGCGACAGGCGACTTTCGGCGGATTGTATGCCTGGGAATTCGCCAGGGATGGGCGCGACCTTCGCGTGCGGGTAGAAGGACAACTTACCTTCAATTCGTC
>NZ_RZRP01001329.1:0-1046 GCF_003997795.1 Mesorhizobium sp. M7A.F.Ca.US.005.03.2.1
CGACAGCCCTGTGAGGGTAGTCCGCCAAGCTTGCGCGAGGGTGGGAGACTGGCTAGTTCGAACGATCATGCGCAGGTCGCCGTGTCGGCTAGCCTCGCCAGGAAAGGGAAACCCATGCTTCTGATCATCGGCACCATCCGCTTGCCGCCAAACAAATTTGAGGAAGCCAAGCCCGCAATGGAACGCATGGTTTCAGGCAGCCGCGCCGAGGTCGGCTGCATCCAATATTCCTATGCGCAGGATGTTTTTGATGCCGGGCTCATCCGGGTCACGGAAGTCTGGAGCGACAGGGCAGCGCTCGACGCGCACTTCGCCTCGCCGCACATTGCGGACTGGCGTGCGAGCTGGCCGGCGCTGGGCATAGGCGAGCGCAACCTCGTACTCTATGAAGCCGGCGAGCCCATGCCGACCTGAACGGTCCATCGGCCCGATCGATATCGCGTCCACTTGTCGCCAATGTGGTGTCTGTCGGCATTGTGGTTGCCATGCCGTGCCGCCGGGCGTATCAGGCTGGCTTTCCACTGCCTTTCGATATCGGCGAGCCGCCCCGGTGCTTTCCAGAAACCACAGCGAAGTTTACGCCCGCCGGCTGCGCGCGGTGCTGATCAGGTCGTTGCCCCTGCTCGAGGCACGCGGCATCGTGGTGGTCATCCTCGCCGGTGTCGTAGGCGTCATGGCTGGCATATTGGTCACGGCGATGAGCCAGATCGTGCAGGACCTGCACGGGCTGCTGTTCGGCGTTCAGCCAGGCGGCCGGCTTTCCGGCATGTTCTCGCTCGCCAATCCGATGCAGGCGCTGATACCGGCGATCGGCGGCATACTGCTGGGGCTGACGGTGGTCTGGCTCCGGATACGGAAATTCCGCACACCGATCGACCCGATCGAAGCCAATGCGCTCTATGGCGGGCGCATGTCGCTGACCGACACCTTCATCATCGCCGGCCAGACGATGATCTCCAGCGGTTTTGGCGCCTCGGTCGGGCTGGAAGCCGGCTACACGCAGGTTGGCTCCGGGCTGGCATCGCGGCTGGCGGGCATCTTCAGGC
>NZ_RZRP01000132.1:0-10455 GCF_003997795.1 Mesorhizobium sp. M7A.F.Ca.US.005.03.2.1
CGCGGCGACCGGCAGGGGTTTGTCGACCGTCTGCGGCTGTCGCTTGCGGCAGCCAGGATGCGCGCCGTCGAGGACAATGAGGCGCTGCTCGAAGCCGGTGGCTTTTCGCGCCTGCTTGGCTTCGCCACCAAATGGGAAAAGCCGTTGTTTCCGCTGAAAGGTGCCGATCTGACGGCGCTCGGCGCAACTCCAGGCCCGAAACTCGGCGAAATCCTCAGGAATCTCGAAGCGGAATGGGTCGAAGCCGGGTTTGCCCCTGATCGCGACGCGCTCCTCAAGCGCGCCGCCGAAGCCTTGCAGGCCGGGTAGATCAGGCCGCGTCGCGGGTCTTTTCGATGCGCGAACGGATCGCCTCGATCATCGTCTCGCGGATGACCGTCTCACCATGTGTCTCGCGCATGTGCTCGACGGCACGGCGCATGACCTCGGCTTCCTCGTCGGCACGTGTGTGCCAGTCACAGCCGGGCACGAGCGACCCGCAGTGAAATTCCTTCATGAGATTTCTCCTTTTCTCCGTGGAGCTTGGTCGAGGCTCCGGCACTTTTTTGGCCCATGTCCGGTTCCAGGGTTGAAACCGCGGACCGCGAACGGGTGAGAAGCATAACACAGATGGGGTGGTATTGGTTGCCGTCAACGGCAAAAGGGCGGAGCAGCATCGCTCCGCCCTCGTCTCGTCCCGTTTTGGCGGGCAGGCCTTCACTTGGCGATCTTGACAGCCTCGGCAATCTTTTTCTTGCCGCTCATGTCCCATGAGACACGGACCTTTTCACCGACCTGCAGGCCAGGATCCTTGAAGGTCTTGGGAAGCGTAAAAGACGATCCATCGTCGAGGACCAGGCTCATGGCCGTCGTGTCAAAGGTCTTGATCGTCCCGGTGGTGTGCTTGACGGCGGCGAACGCCACCGAACCGGAAGCGAGAAGGGCAGCGGCGGCCGCCGAAACAATGATCTTGCGCATTGCGAAGTACTCCTGGAAAGGCGGGTATCTTTTTGACGAAGATGTCCCGCGTCGTCTTGGGCCGTCCGGTCGCGTCGGGTCGCGGCTCGCTTTGTCTTGACGCAATTCCGGTCGGAAAGCCGTTTCGCACTTTCCTGAAATTGCGCGCAGGCGAACCGCCGGCGCTTCCCGACCCCGCGCCACAAATAGACCAGTCTTTTCAAGAGCCTATTAGACGAAAAAGAAATTTTTCGCCGCACCGTGTGCCACATTCCATGCCCATTTCGAGCGAATGGGACATCAATGCGGCTCACGTCGGGCTCACCATTTTGTTACGGCCAGCGGACCTCGGGCGGCAGGCTGGAGAGGATGGCGGCGACATTGCCGCCGGTCTTCAGTCCGAATATGGTGCCGCGATCGTGAAGCAGATTGAATTCGACGTAGCGGCCGCGGCGGATGAGCTGTTCGTCACGGTCGCCATCGGTCCAGTTCTCGTTGAAGTTGGCGCGCACAAGGTGGCCGTAGACGACGAGAAAAGCGCGGCCGACATCCTGGACGAAGTTGAAATCGGCATTCCAGCCGCCCTTGTCCTCACCCGAATGCAGCCAGTCGAAGAAGATGCCACCGGTGCCGCGCGGCTCGTTGCGGTGCGACAGATAGAAGTACTCGTCGCACCAGGCCTTGAATTTTGGGTAATCGGCCACCGCGACATTCTTCTCGCAAGCGAATTGCATGGCGCGGTGGAAGGCGACCGTGTCGGGGTCGTCCTGGGTGCGGCGGCGATCGAGCACCGGTGTCAGATCGGCACCGCCGCCGAACCATTGGCTGGATGTGACCACCATGCGCGTGTTCATGTGCACGGCCGGAACGTTGGGATTCCATGGGTGCGCGATCAGCGAAATGCCGGATGCCCAGAAGCGCGGGTCTTCCTCGGCACCGGGCATCTGCTTCCTGAATTCGGGTGAGAACTCGCCATGGACGGTCGATGTGTGGACGCCGACCTTTTCGAAGACGCGACCGTGCATCATCGACATGGTGCCGCCGCCGCCGCGCCCCTCGTCACGTTCCCATGGCGTCTTTTCGAAGCGGCCGGGCGACCACGAGGCCAGCGGCCCGCCAAGATCCTGCTCGATCTGCTCGAAGGTGGCGCAGATGCGTTCGCGCAGCGCCTCGAACCAGAGGCGCGCCTTCATCTTCTTCTGTTCGATGTCGGCGGGCAGGCCCGCCGGTATTTCTGGTCGTTCCAAATGCCGTCTCCGGTTGGGGCGGCGAGTCCCACAAATGACTCGTCTTTTGCCGGCGCGATCCCTAATCTCTTAGGGGACAGGGTCAAGTGTCATTACGGTGCAAGGAGTTGTTTCGTGCGCACCCCGGCAAGACCGCCGCTGGATGGCCTAAAGAAAAGGCTCGACCAAAGCCGTGCCGAGCGCGTGCGTATGCCGCGCGACGGTTTCCTGCGCGAGACCTTCGTGCTGCCACGCTCCGATGCCCGGCTCAAGGCCAAGGAATGGTTCGAGCGCTTTCCCAAGCAGGCCTACTGGACCGAGATCGAAAGCTGGTTCGAGCGGCCGGGCGACCTGATCGAGTTCACCATCAGGCGGTTGCCTGCGGCCGACTAGGACTTCGTCGCCCCGTTTACGGGGAGAGGGTGCCGGCAGGCAGGTTGAGGGGCGGCGCGAACCTCTCAATGCTGGCGCCGCCCCTCATCTGCCTTCACTGCGTTCAGGCACCTTCTCCCCGTGAACGGGGAGAAGGAAGAGCGACCAGCCTCCTTGCCCCCGTTCCCTCGCGTGCCAGCCGGTCACCCTTGTTGCGCAGCGGGCATTTGTCGATCGACATGCAGCCGCAGCCGATGCAGTCGGTCAGCCCTTCGCGCAGTTTCTTCAACTGGGCGATCTTGTGATCGAGCCCGTCGCGCCAGGCGGTCGACAAAAGGTTCCAGTCGTCGCGCGTCGGCGTGCGGCTTTCGGGCAGTGATTCAAGTGCGGCACCGATTTCGGCCAGCGAGATGCCGACCTCCTGTGCAACCTTGATGATCGCCACGCGCCGCAGCACGTCGCGGCCGTAGCGGCGCTGGTTGCCCGACGTGCGGTGGCTGCGGATCAAGCCGCGGGCCTCGTAGAAATGCAGCGCCGACACCGCCACCCCGCTGCGCATGGCCACCTGGCCAACCGTTAATTCCGTTACAGGCGCCATGTCTGATTTTCCGTCCCGATTTTTCTGCTTGACCTCAAGTTAAGTTGAGCTTGTAGCGAAGAAACCCTGGATGTGCAAACGAAGGAGAAGGCGATGTGCGCCTGGGTCAAGATGTCGGGAGACGGAGTGCCGTTATCCGAGTTGCCGGATGGCTTCGCCCACCACCATGGCGACGGAGAGCGCCACGTTGATGCTGCGCGCCGTACCCTGCATGGGGATGGTCAGGCGCGCATCCGCCGCCTGATGGACAGGATCCGGCACGCCTGCGGATTCGCGGCCGAACAGGAGGACGTCACCGTCCGCGAAGCTGAAGCTGGTGTAGGCCGTCGTGGCTTTGGTCGACAGCAGCACCAGCCGGTGCGAACCAGCCTTGCGCCATTCCTCGAAGGCGTGCCAGTCGACATGCCGGGTCAGGGCAGCCATTTCGAGGTAGTCCATGCCGGCTCGCTTGAGCGCCTTGTCGGAGAGCGGAAATCCGGCCGGTTCGATGATGTCGACGCCAAGTCCGAGGCACGCGGCGAAGCGCAGGATTGTTCCGGTGTTGCCGGCAATGTCAGGCTGGTAGAGCGCGATGCGGAGACGACGGTTCATTTCCGCGTCCTTCTAATAAGTGGCGGATCGGCCACAGCGGCTTGGCGGTTTTGGAAATTGCTGGACCTGCGGGTGGCCATTTTCTGCGAAGTCGGGTATACAACCAGCATTGTCAACCCGAACCGATGGAGGGGTAATTCATGATGACCATGCACATCCAGCGCCCCTCTCGTGGGCTTACCTGCCTGCCGGCGGTTTCGGTACGACGATTCTCCTGACTCTCTAAGACTTGATCGCACCGATTCCCGCCGAAACGATTTTTCGGCACTCGAAGGAATCCTGCGATGTTTTTCAAAAAGTCAAAAGGGCTGAACGCCCCAACTGAAGCTGTCCGGACCGACACTCGTCATGTCCGGACCGATGCAATGCGTGCCTCCGGGCGAATGCCGGCGGACGATATTGCTTCGCCTTTTTATCTCGATTTTCACACGGAGGACGGACCGATGTTCGATCCCTACAGAATACCGGGCTCGAGGAGCCTGCATATCCACCGACTGCCGACCTGGGCGCTGCTGATCGGCGACACCTATTCGTCGGCGGTTCACGCCGAGGTTCGCCGCCGGCCGCATCGCGGCATGCTGCCGGATGTCGATTTTTCGCGCGCGGTTCCCGATCCCGGGCGGCCGTCGCTGGTGCGCCGGATCATCCGGCTGATCCGGCCTGGCGCGAAAAACCGGGCTGGCGGCACCGTGTCGTCAGGATCGTCTGGCGCAGCTGTCGGCGAAAAGCCCGCGAGCCCCTATATTGCGCGAAGCATTGCCGACGGTCCGGGTGATTCCGGACCGTCGGCACTCGACGCCATGGGTTCCGGGGACTTCGTACGCTCACGTGCCGCGTAAGCGGCAAACACATTTCACAGGCATGACCTATGTTGTTGTTTAGCTGGTTTGAAAAAAGGCTCGATCCGTTCCCCGCGGCGGAACCGGTCGAGCCGCCCAAGACGCTGGTTGCCTTCTGCGTGCATTATACGCGCGGCGCCTGGCCCTATATCCTTTTCGATGCAGTGCTGGTGACGGCCATCGCGATCGCGGAAGTGTGGATGTTCGGCTTCCTCGGCCGCATCGTCGACTGGCTGTCGGGGCAGAATCGCGAAACCTTCCTGCAGACGGAAGCCTGGAAGCTTGCCGGCATGGCCTTCATCGTGCTGTTCGCACTGCCGGGCACCGTATGGCTGCATTCGCTCCTCAACCAGCAAACGCTGATGGGCAACTATCCCATGCGCATCCGCTGGCAGGTGCACCGCTATCTGCTCAAGCAGTCGATGAGTTTCTACCAGGACGAGTTCGCCGGCCGCATCGCGACCAAGCTGATGCAGACGGCTCTCGCCGTGCGCGAATGCGTCATCAAGGTGATCGACGTCCTGAATTACGTTATCGTCTACTTCCTCGGCATGCTGCTCATCGTCGGCTCGGCCGACTGGCGGCTGGCCGCGCCGCTCGGCGTCTGGCTGGTCGGCTATATCCTTTTGCTGCGGTTTTTCATTCCCCGGCTGGGCAAGGTCGGCGAGGAACAGGCCAATGCGCGCTCGATCATGACGGGCCGGGTCGTCGACAGCTACTCCAACATCCAGACGGTCAAGCTGTTCAGCCATGCACGCCGCGAAGCGTCATTCGCCAAAGACGGTATGTCCGGCTTTCTCGAAACGGTCTACCGGTCGATGCGCCTGGTGACAGTGCTTTTCGGCTCGCTCTACATACTGAACGCGCTGCTCTTGTTCTCGGTGACCGCGATGGCGCTGTGGCTGTGGCTGGGGCAAGCAGTGACGATCGGCGCGGTCGCCGTGGTCATCGGCCTTGTGCTCAGGTTGTGGGGCATGTCGCAATGGATCATGTGGGAAATGTCGGGCCTGTTCGAGAACATCGGCACGGTGCAGGACGGTATCGCCTCGATCTCGCTGCCGCGCCTTGTCGAGGACCGGCCGGACGCGAAGGAGATCAGCGTCTCCAGGGGTGAGATCCGCTTCGAGGACATTCGCTTCCACTACGGCAAGCAGAAGGGTGTGATCGAGGGCCTGTCGCTGGCGGTGAAGCCGGGCGAGAAGGTCGGCATCGTCGGCCGTTCCGGCGCCGGCAAGTCGACGCTGGTCAACCTGTTGCTGCGCTTCTACGACCTCGAAGCCGGGCAGATATTGGTCGATGGCCAGGAAATCGCCGCTGTGAAGCAGGATTCGCTTCGTGCGCAGATCGGCATGGTCACGCAGGACACCTCGCTGCTGCATCGTTCGGTGCGCGAGAACATCCTTTATGGCCGGCCCGATGCAACCGACGAGATGCTTGTCGAGGCGGCGCGGCGCGCCGAGGCGCTGGACTTCATATCAGGGCTTTCGGATGCCAGCGGCCGCAAGGGCTTCGATGCCCATGTCGGTGACCGCGGCGTCAAATTGTCCGGTGGCCAGCGGCAACGCGTCGCCATTGCTCGCGTTATGTTGAAGGACGCACCTATACTTATCCTTGACGAAGCGACCTCGGCGCTTGATTCCGAAGCCGAGGCGGCGATCCAGGAGAATCTCTACAAGCTCATGCAAGGCAAGACCGTCATCGCCATCGCGCACCGGCTGTCGACCATCGCGGCGATGGACAGGCTGGTGGTGATGGACAAGGGCCGTGTCATCGAGGAAGGTTCGCACGAAGAACTCGTCGCCAAGGGCGGGCTCTACGCGCAGCTCTGGCAGCGCCAGTCGGGCGGGTTCCTGCTTGAGGACGGTCCCGCCGACGCCGCCAACGACGCACTTGCAAAGAGGCAAGCCGCAGAATGATGGCCGCCGCATGATGACAGCCGTCTATCGCTGGTTCGAGAACTGGGTCTATCCGTTCAGGGAGCCGGCGAATCTTCGGCCACCGATCAGTGTCGGCGGCTTTCTCTGGCACTATGTCGGCCAGGCGAAGTTCGCCTTCTTCGCCATGCTGGTCATCGGCGGCATCGCGCCGCTGGTCGAGGCCGGCCTGTTCTACTTCGTCGGGCGGCTGGTCGATATTCTCGACCAGCTTCCCGCCGAGCGCAGCTGGCACGCACTGTGGGCCGCCGCCGGCCCTGAACTGGTTTTCATGGCCGTGGTGGTGCTGGTCATCCGCACCGTCGTCGTCGGCTTGTCGGCGCTGGTCGACGAACAGACGATCACGCCGGGCTTCTACAATCTGGTGCGCTGGCAGGCGCACCGGCATGTCTCGCGCCAGTCCTACGCCTTTTTCCAGAACGATTTCGCCGGCCGCATCGCGACGAAGGTCTGGCAGGCGGGCCAGGCGACCGGCGACTTGATGGAAAGCTTCATCGAGGTCGTCTGGTTTATGATCGTCTACACGGTGACGACGCTGGCGCTGGTCGCAGGCCTCGATCTCAGGCTGGCGGTTCTGGTGGTGATCTGGATTTCCGCCTTCGGCTGGCTGGCCAAGCTCTATTTGCCGGCAATCCGCAAGCATGCCGAGGAAACAGCCGAGGCCGGCTCGATGATCACCGGCCGCATCGTCGATTCCTATTCCAACGTGCAGACGCTGAAACTGTTCTCGGCCGATGGCGACGACCGCTACATCAGGAACGGTTTCGACATCTATCTCGACGCATTGCGCCCGTTCACCCGCCGGCTGACCGGCGTGCGCATGGCGCTGACCACGCTGTCAGGCATCATGATCACGGCGATCGGCTGCTTTGCCGTCTATCTCTGGGTCGAGGGCTCGATCACCGTCGGCGCGGTCGCCTTCACCCTGTCGCTGGTGCTGCGGCTCAACATGCTGCTCGGCCGGCTGATGATGCAGCTCAACAGCATCTTGCGAAACCTCGGCGTGCTGGAGAACTCCAAGGCGCTGATTTCGCAGCCGCTCGGCCTCACCGATGCGCCCGACGCCAAGGAACTCGTCGTGGCAGGCGGCCGTATCGCGGTGAAGAACGTCGAGTTCCACTACGGCAAAGGTTTCGGCGTGCTGAACGGCATCGACCTTGTCGTCAGGCCAGGCGAGAAGGTAGGGCTGGTCGGACCGTCCGGCGCCGGCAAGACGACCCTCGCCAATCTGATCCTGCGCCTCTACGATCTCGAGAGCGGGTCGATCACCATCGATGGCCAGGATGTCGCCAAAGTTACGCAGAATTCGCTGCGCGCCAATATCGGCGTCGTCAGCCAGGACACGGCGCTGTTCCACCGTTCGCTGCGCGACAACATCAAGCTCGGCATGCCTGACGCGACCGATGCGGAGGTGATCGCGGCGGCGAAAAAGGCCGAGGCGCACGAGTTCATCCTGACCTTGCGCGACAACAGGGACCGCGCCGGCTACGAGGCGTTTGTCGGCGAGCGCGGCGTCAAACTGTCGGGAGGCCAGCGCCAGCGCGTGGCGATCGCCCGCGTCTTCCTCAAGGATGCGCCGATCCTGATTCTCGATGAGGCGACCTCGGCACTCGATTCCGACATCGAGGCGGCGATCCAGGAGAATCTGACGCGGCTGATGGAAAACAAGACGGTCATCGCCATCGCCCACCGGCTGTCGACGATCGCAGCACTCGATCGTCTGGTGGTGCTCGACGGCGGCCGCATTGTCGAGCAAGGCACGCATGACCAATTGGTGGCGCTCGACGGGCTCTATGCGCGGCTGTGGAAGCGGCAGTCCGGCGGTTTTCTCTATCACGAAGACAGCGTGCTCGAAGAGACGCGCCCGGCGGAGTAGCTCCATGGGTGGATCGACAGGCGCCATCCCAGAGGTCGGCTACGTGCTCAAGCGGCTCCGGCCGACCATGCCGGCCTTCGACACGCTGAAGGAAGAGAGCCGGCTGGAAGGCTACTGGATGCTGGTACGCCTTGCGGATGGCTGGGCAAGTGGCCGCAACAAGTTCCTGAAACGGGGGGAGGCGCTGTACGGAGCATGGTATGGAAGGGAACTCGCCGGCGTGTGCGGGTTGAACATCGATCCCTATTTCGAGGGCAGGGGCCACGGCCGGGTCCGGCACCTGTTTGTGAGCGCGCGCCACCGTCGCGCCGGCCTTGGCCGGATGCTGGTCGAAACCGTTGTCGACAGGGCACGTCACCATTTCGCCATGCTGAACACCCGCGCGCCGCAAGAAGCCTTCGGTTTCTATGAACGGCTTGGCTTTCAGCGCGTAGCAGGCGAAGAGTTCGTCACACACCGCATGGTTTTCGGGAAAGGAGGCTGAAATGTCCTTGCGTCCGCCATCTCATCTTGCCGGCGCCTCGGCCGCCGAAGCCGCCTTCGACGCGCTCGGCCATGAAATATTGGCGGAAAAGGCGGCAGCACTCGGCCGCGCCGGCCAGCGGGTAGAGGAAACGCTGGCCAGGCTGCGCGACAATGCCGACGAGCAACTGCGCCCCCTTCTGCTCAAGGATGCCGCCGAGGCGGTGCATGGCTATTTCATCCAGCGCGAGCTGTGCGGCTTGCGCAAGCACGATGCCGTCATTCGTGAATACAACATCCCGAAAGCGGTGCTGGCCAGGCTCGGCGCGAAATAGGGATCACTCCAGCCATTCGGTGATGAAGCTGCCATTCTCGTGGATGTCGGTCGTTTCCAGTGGGCCTGGGCCGAGATTGGTGAATTTGTGCGGCGTATTGGGTGGCACGATCAGGATCTGGCCGGCGGATGCCTCGATTTCCTGGTCGCCGACAGTGAACAGGCCGGTGCCCTGGCGGATGATGAAGATCTCCGCGTAGGGATGTGTGTGCAGGCGCGGGCCGCCGCCGACATCAGGCAGATAGTTGAAGATCAGGCAGGAGTTGGAGCCGTAGGCGCCACATTGCAACTCGCCCTTCCAATGGTCCGAGCGAACGGCCCAGGTGTCGCGGTCTATGACGTGTGCCATAATGACAAGGATAGACCCGGCTGGGGCCTTGTGTCGAGCCGAACAAGGGCGTCGGATTTGCGGGTGTTTCCCGATTGTTTAGTGATGGTTGGCGGCTATCCGGCGTCGTGTTGACCGGCGGCGGATTTTGTCCCCGCGACAATCTGCCCTTGTGCCTTCACCCGTCTGGACAAAAACGGGCTTCACGCATAAACCGAAGTCCAAATGCCGGAGGAATTCGCAAGCCTGTTCGCCATGCGCTGTCGGGTTGGCGTAATTGAGCGGGGAACAAGGCTCAGCCACCGGCACGGAAGAGGCGAAAGGATCAGGCACCCGTGAGCGCAACCGACACCCAGGATCCCAACCGTCGTGATTTTCTCTACGTCGCCACCGGCATGGCCGCAGTGGTCGGCGCGGGTGCTTTCGCGTGGCCGTTCATCGACCAGATGCGCCCTGACGCATCGACGCTGGCGCTCGCCTCGGTCGAAGTCGACGTCGCCTCGCTGACGCCGGGCATGTCGCTGATCGTCAAATGGCGTGGCAAGCCGGTCGTGGTCCGCAACCGCACCGAACAGGAAATGAAGGACGGCGAGGCGGTCAAGCTGGCCGATCTCAAGGATCCGATCGCCCGCAACGCCAATCTCCCGGCCGACGCACCGGCGACCGACGCCAATCGCACCACGCCCGGCAAGGAAGCCTGGATGGTGATGGTTCAGGTCTGCACGCATCTCGGCTGCATTCCGCTTGGCCAGGAAGGCGATTTCGGCGGCTGGTTCTGCCCGTGCCACGGTTCGCAATACGACACCGCCGGCCGCATCCGCAAAGGCCCGGCGCCGGAGAACATGGCGGTTCCGGTATTCAAGTTCATTTCCGATACCAAGATCCTTATCGGTTGAGGCAGGGGGATATTTCGATGAGCGAGGGACACTCGACCTATACGCCCAAAACCGGTCTCGGAC
>NZ_RZRP01001330.1:0-1044 GCF_003997795.1 Mesorhizobium sp. M7A.F.Ca.US.005.03.2.1
CGCCGGCGATGCCAAGGATTTCGCCTACATGCAGCTCGAACCCGAGATCGTTCAGGCTTTGCCCGTGAGCGGTCGCCCGTGCGGAAAGCCTTTCCACGCTCAGACACACATCACCCGGCCGAGATAACGGCCTGCCCGCAACCGTCAAGGCATCGCCGACCATCAAGCGCGCCACCTCCGCTTCGGTGACGTTCGCAACCCGCGCACCCTCAAGTACGGTCTCGCCGTGCCGCATGATCGTTACCCGGTCGCAGAAAGCGGCAACCTCCCGGAACTTGTGCGTGATCAGAACCACGGCGTGACCTTGCCTCGACAATCGTTGGGCAAAAGAGAGGAGCGTGCGCGCTTCCTCGTCGGTCAGCACCGCCGTCGGTTCGTCCATGACCAGAATTCGGGCGCCCAGAAGCATGACCTTGATGATCTCGGCGCGCTGGCGTTCGGCGATCGAAAGATTCGCTACCAGCTTGTGCGGATCGACGGGCAGGCCGATCTCGCTCGACTTGGCGGAAACGATCGCCGCCGCATCGGTCAGCGTTTTCATAGCAGCCTTGCGGCCGAAGCCGAGGAGAACATTTTCGGCAACCGTAAAACTCTCGACCAGCCGGAAATGCTGATGGACCATGCCGAGACCGGCGGCGGCGGCTTCCAGCGGGCTGCGCAAACTGATCGCTTCGCCGTCGATCGATTGCTCGCCCCCGTCTGCTACATAGACGCCGGCCGCCACGTTCATCAAAGTGGACTTGCCTGCACCGTTCTCACCGACAATGGCATGCACCTCCCCCCATTCGAGACAGAAGGACGCATCGCGGAGCGCGGCTTTGCCGTCAAACGACTTGCCTATGCCGCGCATCAACAGAGCCGCCGGCGTGCCCAGCGGTCGTCGCATGTCGCCCGCTTGCTGAAGCGCCGTCGTCATTACTTCGCCGGCATGGTGCCGATGACACCGTCGACGAAATAGTCCATCGACCAGAGCGCCGCATCGTCGACCTTCCCGCCGACATCGACAACGATGGTGCCGTCTTGCTTTTTCAGAGGGCCCTGGAA
>NZ_RZRP01001331.1:0-1042 GCF_003997795.1 Mesorhizobium sp. M7A.F.Ca.US.005.03.2.1
GAAACAGTCCGCGAGGACCAGCCGGTGGCCGACGTCGGCGGCTGCCGCTGCGACCTCGGCCACCGGCTGGTCCTCGCGGACTGTTTCCGGTGCCGTGTCTTCGCTGCGCTTGGCGTGGCGTTCGCGCGCTTTGCGCTCGCCGCCCTTTTCCCTGCTGCGGTCGTCGTCCTTGCGGCCGGCGCGGCGCGGTGCGCCCTTGCCACGGCGCGGAGCATCGTCCTCGCCGCCTTCGCTGGCAACCACCGTCGACAAGTCGCCGTCATGCCATTCGATCTTGTTGCCGATCAGCCGCTCGATGGCGTCGATGTATTTGGTGTCCGACTTGGTCGCGATGGTGAAGGATTTTCCGGAGCGTCCGGCGCGGCCGGTACGGCCGATACGGTGGACATAATCCTCGGCATGGATCGGCACGTCATAGTTGAAGACATGGCTGACGTCGGGGATGTCCAAGCCGCGCGCGGCGACGTCGGAAGCGACGAGGTAGCGCAGCTTGCCGTCGCGGAAATTGGCCAGCATCTGCATGCGCGCGCGCTGGTCCATGTCGCCATGCAGCGCACCGGCGTCGAAATCATACTTCAGCAGCGAGCGGAACAGTTCCGACACTTCGATCTTGCGGTTGCAGAAGATGATGGCGTTCTTCAGTTCGGCATCTTCGGCCTTGATCAGGTTGCGCAGCGTCTCGCGCTTGTCCCACGGCTTGGAGCCTGATTTGACCAGCCGCTGGGTGATGTTGGTGGCGGCGGACGCGGCCTTCGAGACCTCGACGCGCACCGGCGCATGCAGGAATTTCTCGGTCAGCTTGGTGATTTCCGGCGGCATCGTCGCCGAGAAGAACAGCGTCTGCCTGGAGAACGGGATCATCTCGCAGATGCGCTCGATGTCGGGAATGAAGCCCATGTCGAGCATGCGGTCGGCTTCGTCGATGACGAGGATCTCGACGCCATTGAGCAACAGCTTGCCGCGCTCGCGGTGATCGAGCAGGCGGCCGGGCGTCGCGATCAGCACGTCGCCGCCGCGCTCCCGCTTCTTGTTCTGTTCGTCG
>NZ_RZRP01001332.1:0-1037 GCF_003997795.1 Mesorhizobium sp. M7A.F.Ca.US.005.03.2.1
CTAGGTGTGAGCTTTCGAGAGGTTGTCCATTCGGACCGGACCGAGGAGACTGGAGTTACCACGCTTCAGCATCCATCGGAGGGTCCGAATGAACATCCACAAGAATGCCCGTCTCACACCGCTGCGTCGAGAGGAGATGGCGTTATCGGTGATAGAAGGCGCTTTTTCCAAAGCCCATGCGGCGCGCGTCTATGGCGTGTCGGCCAAGATCGTGGCGCGCTGGGTCGAGCGCTATAAGACCAAAGGGCGGGCCGGCATGGTCGACCGCTCGTCGCGGCCCACCGTCATGCCGAGCCTGACCGAACAGTCCGTGGCCGAGCGCATCGCAGCCTTGCGTCGCCAGCGGCTGACCGGCAAGCACATCGCCCATGAGGTCGGCGTCTCGCCCGCCACCGTCAGCCGGGTTCTCAAGCGTGCCGGGCTGTCGCGGCTCAGGGATATCGAGCCGGCCGAACCGGTCCGGCGCTACGAGCGGGAGCATCCCGGCGAGATGATCCATATCGACATCAAGAAGCTCGGCCGCTTCAGCCAAGTCGGCCATCGTATCACCGGCGATCCGCAAAAGGGCAAGTCGCGCGGCGCCGGCTGGGAGTTCGTCCATGTCTGCATCGACGACGCGTCCCGCATCGCCTTCTCGCAAATCCTGCCCGACGAGAAAAAGGAGTGCGCCATCGCCTTCCTCAAGGCCGCGGTCGCCTATTACGCCAGCCTCGGCGTCACGATAGCCCGCGTCATGACCGACAACGGCTCCTGCTACAGATCAAAGGCCTTCGCCAAGGCCTGCCGCGATCTCGGCCTCAAGCACGTCACGACAAGACCCTATACGCCCAAGACCAATGGCAAGGCCGAGCGCTTCATCCAGACAGCACTGCGCGAATGGGCCTACGCCATTGCCTATCCGACATCCGATCATCGTGCCGCCGAACTGCCTGTCTGGCTGCACAGATACAATTGGCATCGTCCACATGGCAGCCTAAAGTCAAAAACGCCTATCAGTCGCCTCGCCCTGATCGAGGACAACCTGTTGAAGCTCCACA
>NZ_RZRP01001333.1:0-1036 GCF_003997795.1 Mesorhizobium sp. M7A.F.Ca.US.005.03.2.1
AATAAGGCCCGCCTGCCATCAGCGGCGCCGGGCCGTGTGTGATGGCGAATAGGTAGCTTGACGACTTGGGCACGCCGTCGAACGGCGTAAGTGCAAAAAATCGCCGATTGATCCCGATAGTTGGTGAAACCTCAAAATATTTTCCGCGGCGATTTTCCCTTTAAAATCAAGAGCGTAACTTTTTGACGGCCCGTGGGTCGATATTGTGCGTCTAAAGTAAGAAAAAACCCAGCTAGATCAATGGCCTAGATGGGTTAGATACAATCGAATGGTGTTCTTTCGTGAAACCTTACGACACTCATATCTATGCGGCGCGCGCTGCCAACAGCGCGTGGAGAGCCTCCGGCTTCAGATGGGTGTAGCGCTTCAACATTTTCCAGTCCTTGTGCCCCGTTACCAGCGCAACCTGTTCGATCGTGAATCCGGCCTCGAAAAGGCGGCTTGTCCCTTCGTGCCGCAAGTCATGAAAATGAAGGTCGTGGATGTCCAGGTCAGCGCACCCTAGACGGAAGGCAGTGCCGACTGACCTATGATTGAATGGGAAAATTCGATCATCGTCATTGCTTCGCTTGGCCTGTCGGTCCTCGACAATGGCCCATGCGTCGTACCCAGTTGCCGCGAACAAGGGTATGCGTTGATTGTTCCCGTTTTTGTTTCGCGGGTCTTTCCGGTCACGGATGAGAAGCATCCGCGTGCGGGCGTCCACGTCGGACCACCGCGCCTTGCAGATTTCCTCCTGGCGCATTGCGGTTGCGACGGCGAAACGTATTATCTGACCAACCGGCGCTATTTGACGAGGATTTGCATCGAAGTGGGCGATGAGCCTGTCGTGTTCATCCTGGGTCGGCCTCCTGTCGCGCTGATTGCCCTTACCAACGAGGCCAAGCCTCTTTAGGGCAATACGCGCGAGCTCAACCGGTTCGACCTTGACGGGCAGGCCGTGCACCGCAGCAGCATGAGCCAGAATGAGTTTTACAAAGCCGATGTCGATGCCGAGCGTCATCGGTCCGGCACCTTGGGCGGCCCGGTCGCGCCC
>NZ_RZRP01001334.1:0-1035 GCF_003997795.1 Mesorhizobium sp. M7A.F.Ca.US.005.03.2.1
CAGGGCGTCCGCTGCCAGGCTTGCCTGCTCGAGCATTGAGGCGTCCTCGCCGAAGGCGCGGGTGGCGCGGGCCGCTGCCTCGAGCAGGCAAGCCTGGCAGCGGACGCCCTGCCGTAGAATGCGGCCTGATTGGAAGGCTCGCCCAGTTCAACTTGACCAGAACCACACGGCGGTTCTTGGCGCGGCCCGCCTCGTCATCGTTGCTGGCGACAGGTGCCATCATGCCGGCGCCTGCAGCGGTCAATCGCGCCGCTCAGGTCACCGCGCCAGCAGGATGGTCGGAGCGTCGTGATAGGTGGTCTTTACCACTTCCCGGTAACCGCACTTGGCAGCCACCCTCAGCGAAGCGCCATTCTCCGGATCGATGATACAGACGGTCTTCTCGCGCCCGAAAATCACTTCGCCCCATGCCAGGACGCGGCCAACCACCTCGGTGGCGAAGCCCGCCCCGTGCACGGCCGGAACCAGCGCCCACCCGGCCTCGGGAATGCCTTCGATCGATGGTTCCATGTCGCGCTTCAGATCGTGAAACCCGGCCTCGCCGATGAAGCGCCCGGTCGCCTTCTCCTCGATCGCCCAGAAGCCATAGCCAAGCAACGACCACAGGCCGGCGTGACGCAGGAAGCGCATCCAGCTTTCTTCGCGCGTGCGCGGCTTGCCGCCGATGAAGCGGGTGACGACGGGATCGGTCCACATCGCGGCATAGGTGTCGAAATCATCCAGCCGGTGTGCCCGCAGGATGGTTCGCTTCGTTTCGATGACAGGAGCACTGGTCGCTTGCGGATTGTTCATGGGATCTGCCTCGCACGGATCGCCAGCGCTTAGCAAATCGCCGGTGCTGCGCAAGGGGCCAGGGCAACACGGCCCATCATCCAGGCGCCGCTATGGGAATTTTGCGCGACGATGTTATTTTTCACCGCAGGCTGATTCAACACCTGCCAGCCCGACCTTTTTTCAGGCGCGCATTGGTGGCGTCAAACCCAGGGAAAAGAGCATGGATACCACCGATCTTGTGCTTGCGATCTTCCATCATCT
>NZ_RZRP01001335.1:0-1035 GCF_003997795.1 Mesorhizobium sp. M7A.F.Ca.US.005.03.2.1
GCGACATCCTGCGCAACTTCGAAGGCGCCGACCAGCGGCTCGGCATGCGGATCGGCGAATCGGCCGAAGCGCTTGCCGCACGCGCATCGGACCTTGGCCGCATCTTCGATGCCGCCGACCAGCAGCTCGTCTCGCGCATCGCCGAGGGTTCGGAAGCCTTGTCGAGTCGTGCCTCGGAAATCGGCCGTATCTTCGACGACGCGGATCAGCGGCTGGTGTCACGCATCGCCAGCAGCACCACCACGATCGGCGAGCATGCCGAGACGATCGTCGGCGCCTTTGCCGATACCGAGCAACGGGTTGCCGAACGCGCAAGGCGGACCGGCCAGGAAATGGCCGTGCATGCCCGCGAAATCGAGCAGGCGCTTGCCGGCGCCGACGAGCGTCTCGCCTCGAGCGCGGCGGCCGCGGCAGCCCGTGTCGAAGAGCAGGTCTCGGGCGTCGAGAACCGCCTCGCCTTTACGGCCGAGACGATGGGCCAGAAGCTCAACGAGCAGGTGTCGAACGCCGAGGCGCAACTCGTCTCGCGCGCCAATGTGATCGCCGAGACCTTCACCGCGGTTGGCCAGCATATCGGCCAGAGCACCAACGATGCCGCCAAGACGATCGGCGCCAACACCCGCGAACTCAACACCATGCTCGCGGCGCGTTCGGCCGAAATGTCGAAGATCCTCGACGAAACCGCACGGCCTTTGGTCGAGCGCTTCGCCCAGGGCGGCTCGGAACTGCAAAAGAGCATGGAAGAGGTCACAGAACGCGCCACCGAGAAGCTGCGCAGCGAGAATGCCGCACTTGTCGACGCGCTCGCCAACCGCACCGCCGAAACCTTGTCGGCGGTCGAGGGCGCCCGCTCGTCGCTGTCCGACAGCGTCGCCGACCTCATCGGCCGGATGACCAAGTCCAGTTCGCAGCTCGGCCAGCTGATCGAGCAGGCCGCGGTCAATCTCGGCCAGGTCGATGAACGCCTGAGCGGCAGCACGCAAAGCTTCGCCGCGACCACCGAGAAGGCCGCGCAGACCTTTGCCAGCTCGGCCC
>NZ_RZRP01001336.1:0-1033 GCF_003997795.1 Mesorhizobium sp. M7A.F.Ca.US.005.03.2.1
CCTCATTCAGAATATCATGGGGATCGAATCCGATCGTTTCAGCCAAGTCGAGAAACTCGATCACGTCCAAGCGCCGTCCTCCCGACTCGATCGCTGCGACTACCGATTGGTATCGATCGATTGCCTTTGCCAAGTCGGCTTGGCTCAAGCCTGCAGCTTTGCGCTTGTCCACGATCAATTGGATAAGTCGCAAATGTCTTGGCGACCGAAGTGTCTTTTGCATTCGCTGCCGGTCCTTGACGAAACCGGCAGATCAATTAAATGGAAATCCAGATAACCAGAAAATCTGGTTATCTTATGAACGCAGCCACTTGTGCTTCCACGAATTTTGGTGGGCCGTGCTTAAACCACTCCTTGATCCCGATGTTGCCGACGTTGCACCGGATGCCCCGATCCTGACCGGCTATGACGAGGAGCGACTGCTCACCTACATCCGCCTTCTTGATGCGGCGGCCGAAGATGCGGACTGGCGCGAGGTGGCCAGGATCGTCCTGCACATCGATCCTGAGCATGAGCCGGAGCGAGCGTTCAAGTCCTGGGAGACCCATCTTGCCCGCGCGCGGTGGATGACGACGAGTGGTTATCGGTATCTTCTGGCGGGCGGTGCGCCCCACTAGGTGCAGCCTGCCATGCGCCACGCTTTGCTGAATCAGCACAGCGGTTTGCTGACTCTCCAACTACCCAGCCCGCGCATCGACCCCGATGCTGATTCCGAAGCTCGCAGCCGAGTGCTGGCATCGGGAGAGGACCAGGCAAATTGCAAGGCGATTGGACCAATCCAGCGGCCTATGTGCACATGCGCGACTACGAAGCGTCGGAGTTCGCTGCCGAATATCTGATCCGGAACGACGCCTTCATCGTCGAGTGCAGTCAGCTTGCGTCGCTAAGCGCAAATACCGAAGACCTGCTCGGACAATCTGACTTCGCCGCACGGTGGGGCGCGCGATTTCACTGTCACCGGTGACGGACTTTCATCTGCCGAGAACATCGTCTGGACGGAAAAGGCCTCGCCGCGCGTTCTCCGCGTCACGCG
>NZ_RZRP01001337.1:0-1033 GCF_003997795.1 Mesorhizobium sp. M7A.F.Ca.US.005.03.2.1
ATCATATAGCGGGCGAGCTGGTGCCGGTGCTTTCGGTCGATGTCACGCGCATGCCGGTCTATTTCGAGCACCACATCCTTTTGTGGAAGAATTCCACCATCACCATCGGCCTGAAATCGCTGAAGGGCGCCCTGAAGCGCATGATGGCCGGCATGCAGATCTTCGTCACCGAGGCGTCGGGGGCGGGCATCATTGCCTTCAGCCGCGATGGGCCGGGCCACATCGTGCCGATCCATCTCAGGCACGGCGAAGAGATCCAGGTGCGCGAGCACCAGTTTCTCGCCGCCACCGGCAATGTCGACTACACCTTCGAACGGGTGCGCGGCCTGGCGACGATGCTGTTCGGCCAGAGCGGCTTTTTCATCGACCGCTTTCGCGGTGATTCCGGCGATGGCATCGTCTGGCTGCACGGCTATGGCAACGTCTTCGAAAAGACGCTCGCCGCCGGCGAAACCATCGACATCGAACCGGGCGGCTGGCTGTTCAAGGATGCCTCGGTCAGGATGGAGACCAAGATCGATCGCCTGTCGAGCGGCTTCTTTGGCGCCAACATGAATTTCATCGTGAACCGATTCACCGGACCGGGCCGTGTCGGCATCCAGTCGATGTATCTGCATATGCCGACCGAGGAATAGTTCGGCGAAGGCCACTGGCGGGCAGCAATGGCGGCCACGATCCGGCCATGCGTCATCGCGGCGTTTGCCGTGCCGGCTCACCACGGATATGCAAGGGCCATGACCAAATTGTTCCGCACTGCGGCGCTGGCGCTGCTCGCCATCATCATTTTCGCGACCTTATCGCCGATCCAGATGCGGCCGCACCTCGCTGAAGCAAATGTCGAGCGTGCCTTGGCTTATGTCCTGCTGGGCTTCGCCCTGGCGGTCGGCTTCCCCAACCGACTGTATCAAGTGGTGATTTTCGTGGCTGTGATCGCCGGCATGCTGGAACTGCTTCAGCTCATTGATCCCGGTCGCCATGCACGCCTCATCGATGCATTGGTGAAAGCCTTTGCCGGGGTGGTTGGGATCGTCGC
>NZ_RZRP01001338.1:0-1031 GCF_003997795.1 Mesorhizobium sp. M7A.F.Ca.US.005.03.2.1
CTCTACGCTCATGTGCGTATCATGCTGCCGGAAGGCGGTGATAGCGCACTCGAAGCGCTGTTGCGCAGCCAAAAAGGCTGATCGGCGGCTTTTGTCCCCTGAACTGTCCGTTTTGAGCGCTTGAAGGGGCTCTGTGCCTGTGCGATAGGGCAACCCACAAAGCTGAAATCTTGCGGAGAGCGCTCACATGGCGGGTGGACAGGGCCTAATGGCCGGCAAGCGCGGCCTCATTCTTGGCGTCGCCAACAATAGGTCGATCGCTTATGGCATCGCCAAGGCCTGCGTCGATCATGGCGCCGAGATAGCGCTGACCTATCAGGGCGAGGCGTTCAAGAAGCGTGTCGAGCCGCTGGCGGCGGAACTGGGCGCCTTTGTCGCCGGCCATTGCGACGTCACCGATCCGGCGAGCCTGGATGAGGTTTTCGCCAATGTCGCCAAACATTGGGGCAAGCTTGATTTCCTCGTCCACGCCATTGCCTTCTCCGACAAGGATGAGCTGACTGGCCGCTATGTCGAGACGTCACGCGACAATTTCCTGCGCACAATGGACATTTCGGTCTATTCCTTCACCACCATCGCCAAGCGCGCCGAGGCGCTGATGACCGATGGCGGCTCACTGCTGACGCTGACCTACTACGGCGCCGAAAAGGTGATGCCGCACTACAACGTCATGGGTGTCGCCAAGGCGGCGCTCGAGGCCAGCGTGCGCTACCTGGCGGTCGATCTCGGCGCCAAGAAGATCCGCGTCAACGCCATTTCGGCTGGCCCGATCAAGACCCTTGCCGCTTCCGGCATCGGCGATTTCCGCTACATCCTGAAGTGGAACGAGTACAATTCGCCGCTGAAGCAGACGGTGACGCAGGAGGAAGTCGGCGATTCCGGCGTCTATTTCCTGTCCGATCTGTCGCGCGGCGTCACCGGTGAAGTGCACCACGTCGATTCGGGCTACCACGTCGTCGGCATGAAGGCGGTCGACGCGCCTGATATTTCGACCGTCAAGGACTAACACCCCCGCCAACCGTCGTCCGTCC
>NZ_RZRP01001339.1:0-1031 GCF_003997795.1 Mesorhizobium sp. M7A.F.Ca.US.005.03.2.1
CTCCCCCGGCCGGTCGATACCGGGAAGCTTTGGAAGGCCGAAAATCGAAAAGTCGCTGCCGCGCGCCGGCGCCTGGGTGCGGACCGCCGCGCGCAGCCTGGCCGAACGGGCGCGCGGATTGGCCGCCACCTCGGCGTCGCCGGCCGTCACGCCGCCGCCCGCCTTGCGGAACGTCGCGGTGCGCGCATGCGCCTCGGGCAGGTGACGCGAGCCGGTCGCGACATCGGCCCGGTCGGCGATGAAACGCTTGACGATGCGGTCTTCCAGAGAATGGAAGGTGACCACGGCGAGCCGTCCGCCCGGCTTCAGAGCGCGTTCGGCCGCAAACAGGGCCTTGGCCAGTTCGCCAAGCTCGTCATTGACAAAAATGCGCAGCGCCTGGAAGACGCGCGTCGCCGGATGGATCTTGTCCTTCGGCGCCCGGCCGATATGCGTCTCGATGGCGTCGGCGAGTTCCAACGTGCGCTCGAACGGGCGCTTTTCGCGGCGCGCCTCGATCATGCGGGCAATGCGTCCGGCATGGCGCTCCTCGCCGAGGAAGCCGAAGATGCGGGCAAGATCGCCCGGCTTGAAGGAATTGACGACGTCGGCGGCGCTGAGGCCCGATTGCGCCATGCGCATGTCGAGCGGCCCGTCGGCGCGGAACGAAAACCCGCGCTCCGCCTGGTCGAGCTGCATC
Source organism: Mesorhizobium sp. M7A.F.Ca.US.005.03.2.1 (assembly GCF_003997795.1). NCBI lineage: Bacteria > Pseudomonadati > Pseudomonadota > Alphaproteobacteria > Hyphomicrobiales > Phyllobacteriaceae > Mesorhizobium > Mesorhizobium sp. M7A.F.Ca.US.005.03.2.1. Next base: position 680 of record NZ_RZRP01001339.1, read on the forward strand.
GAGGACACGCCGATGTCGAGCACGATCCCGTCGGCGCTCTCGACATGTTCGTCCAGCGTCGAGAACGGCGCCTGCACCAGCCGCAGCCGACCACCCGACTGCACTTCAAGATCGCGCCCGGCCGCAATGGCATCCGGATCGCGGTCGATCGCCACCACGGAGGCGCCTGTCGCCAGAATGGCCCTGGTGTAGCCGCCGGCGCCAAACGTGCCGTCGATGATGAGGTCGCCCTGCGCCGGCGCCAGTGCTTCGAGCACTTCGGCAAGGAGGACCGGAATGTGGCGGGCCGATCCGCCAACGGCGTGCCCATCTACGGCGCGAGGAAGGTCATCGCCGTGGCCTGCCGTCATTC
>NZ_RZRP01000133.1:0-10442 GCF_003997795.1 Mesorhizobium sp. M7A.F.Ca.US.005.03.2.1
ACTCCGAACGGCGTGGCCGCTTTTGACATAGGGCAACCGGCTTCGCAACCAAGTCCGACAGGTCGGCCTCTCCGGTTTATGTCTGCCGGCGATGGACCAATGTCAAAGAAACAGGCAAATCTGCTCGATGTCCCGCTCCGAACGCCTACTCGACCTCATACAGTGCTTGCGCCGGCATCGCCGGCCGGTGAGCGGGCACATGCTTGCCGACGAGACGGGCGTTTCGATCCGCACGCTCTACCGCGACATCGCCACGCTGCAGGGCCAGGGCGCGCCGATCGAAGGTGAGGCGGGGTTGGGTTATGTGCTCAAGCCCGGCTTCATGCTGCCGCCGCTGATGTTCAGCGACGAGGAGATCGAAGCCATTGTGCTCGGCTCGCGCTGGGTCGCCAGGCAGCCGGACCAGCGTCTCTCGGCCGCCGCCGCCAACGCGTTGGCCAAGATCGCAGCCGTGCTGCCCGACGATCTGCGCGAGGATCTTGACGCGAGCACACTGCTGGTCGGGCCTCCTGCCGCGGCCACCGAGGGCATCGATCTTGGTCTGGTGCGGCAGGCCATCCGCAACGAGCGCAAGCTCGGCTTTCTCTACCGCGATGCCGGCGGGGCCGTGTCCCAGCGCGTCGTCTGGCCATTTGCGCTGGGCTTCTTCGACAAGGTGCGGGTGGTGGTGGCGTGGTGCGAGATGCGGCAGGATTTCCGGCATTTTCGCGCCGATCGCATCGCCGAACTCCAAGCAATGGACACGCGCTATCCGCGTCGTCGCCAGGCGCTGCTCAAGGAATGGCGAACGACGCTCGACAAGCCGCGTGGTTCGCGATGACTGCTGCCATATTCTGACAGTAGCCTATCGTATGTTCGTCAAGTCGAAACACCGAACCTTGGAGAGCAGATATGGCCACCCCGAATTTCGTCATCCTCTATGTCGACCAGCCGCAGCAGAGCGGTGCCTTCTACAGCGCGCTGCTCGGTCGTGAGCCGGTCGAAAGTTCGCCGACCTTCGTGCTGTTCGTGCTCGATGCCGGCTTCAAGCTCGGCCTGTGGTCGCGCCATACGGTGGAGCCGGCAGCCGCCACGTCAGGCGGTGGCGCCGAAATCGTGTTTGCGCTGGATACGCCCGATGCGGTCGATGCCGCCCATGCCGACTGGTCCGGGCGCGGGCTGAAGATCCTGCAGACGCCGACCGACATGGATTTCGGCCGTACTTTTGTCGCGCTCGATCCCGATAATCATCGCCTGCGCGTCTACTGGCTGTCCGACGGGGAACAGGCCAATGGGGAACAGAAATGAGCGCGTATTGGATAGCGGTGGCGTCGGCCGAGCATGTCCGGCGTGGTCGCACAGCCGGCTTCATGCAGGTCAACCACGGCAAGGCGGCACCGCTGCGTCGCGTCAAGCCGGGTGATGGCGTCGTCTACTATTCGCCGACCACTGTTTTGGGCGAGAAAGACGGCCTGCAGGCTTTCACGGCGATAGGCATCGTGCGGGAAGGCGAGCCTTATCAGGGCGATATGGGCGCCGGCTTCACGCCGTTCCGCCGCGATGTGGCATGGGCCAAGGCCGAGGAAGCGCCGATCAAGCCGCTGCTCGACAGGCTGGACTTCACCGCGGCCAAGTCGAACTGGGGTTATCAGCTTCGCTTTGGCCTTTTTGAAATCGGGGATCACGATTTTCGTGTGATCGCCGAGGCGATGGGCGCCGAAATGGGTGCGACGGTAAACTAGGCCGTGAGCGCCTTGTAGACGGCAATGCCGGCGGCAAGATCCTCGAGCGCCGCTCCGACCGACTTGAACAGCGTGATCTCACCGGCGCTCTCGCGGCCCTTCTTCCGGCCGCGCGCCAATTCGTGCAGATCGGCGACGATGGCTTCCGGTTTCAGCACGCCGGAGGCCAGCGGTTGGACGATGTCGCCGGCTTCCTTGGTGGCGCCGGCGCGGGTGTCGACATAGACGCGGGCAAGCCTGATCGCATCGTCATCGCTCTCGCGCATCGTCGGCGTAAAGCCGCCGACCAGGTCGACATGGGTTCCCGGCCGCAACAATGCGCCCTTGATCAACGGCGTGGTCGTGATCGTCGCCGAGGAGACGATGTCGGCCTGCCCAAGCTCCGTATCGAGATCGCTTGCCGCACTGGCGGCGAAGCCCTGGGCGCACAGATCGGCCGCGACTTTCTCGGCATTGGCCGGGGTGCGGTTCCAGATGCGGATGGTCTTGATGGGCCGCACGGCCGAGTGCGCCTTGGCGAGGAAGGGCGACAGCGCGCCGGCGCCGACCACAAGCAGCCGCGAGGCATCGTCGCGGGCGAGATAGGAGGCCGCGAGCGCCGAAGCACAGGCGGTGCGCCATTGTGTCAGCCGCTGGCCGTCGATCAGGGCCTCGGGTTCGCCGGTGGCGCCGTTGAGCAGAAGATAGAGCCCCATCACCGCGGGCTTGCCGATGGCATTGTTGTCGGGCGACACGGTGACGATCTTGACGCCGACGTGACCGCCGGCCGACGTGCCGGCCGCGTTGAGATCGGTCCAGGCCGGCATCAAAAGCAGTGTGGAGGCGGCACCATCGGGCCGCTCGATCGTATGATGATGCCTGACAGGCTGCACCGCGCCGTCGCGAAACGCCATGCGCAGCGTCTCGACCAGCCGGGGAAAGGTCAGCGCATGGTCGACCTCTGCGGCCGAAATGGTCAGCATGAAAAACTCCGTGAGGACAAAACCGCCGATTGGCGGCTCAAGCGGTCGGCTTCGGCAATGCTGCCTCCTGGGCGGACCCCGGTGCCTGGCTTTGTGATACCGCCGGCGCACGGCTGACCGCCTGGCGCAGGTTCTCGGCTTCGACGCCGCGCTGGCGCGCCAGCTTGCGATAGCGACCCTGTTTGACCCACGTAGCCAGACTGCCGACGATCATGCCGATGGCGAGCGCCAGGAACAGGAAGATGAACAGCGGCAAAGTCAGGGTCAGCTTCGGATTGCCGGGATTGAACGGGTCCAGCGTGAAGGCGACCAGTTCGCGGTTGGCGACAGCGAGTGCGATCAGGATGATCGCCAGGGGCACGAAGATCGCGATAAGGATGAAGCGATTGAACATGATGTTTTCCGTCGGAAGCTGGCCTGTCCGAAAGGCCGTCAGGCGCTGGCGTCGCGCCTACTTGCCGCCGTTCAGCCTTTCACGCAGTTCCTTGCCGGTCTTGAAGAACGGCACCCATTTCTCCTCGACCTCGACGGATTCGCCGGTGCGCGGATTGCGTCCGGTGCGGGCGGGACGATTTTTCACCGAAAAAGCGCCGAAGCCACGCAACTCGACCCGGTTGCCTTCGGCAAGGGCGTCGGTGATTTCATCAAAGATCGCGCCGACGATGTTTTCGACGTCGCGCAGGAAAAGATGCGGATTGCGCGTGGCAATAATCTGCACAAGTTCGGACTTGATCATGAGACGGGTCCCCGTGAAAGCAGTGCGGTCAAAATTATGAGGATGATTTTATTTGCTTTTTTCACTTGCCCCAAACGGCTTCTCAAGGGTGCCAGACGGAAACGAGACCGTCAAGAAACAAGCGGTCGGCTCCGAGTTCATGGATGACGTCGCTGCTGTAGGCGGGCAGGCCGAGCGCACTGCCGATCGTTTGCGCCATCGCTTTCGAGAACAGGAAGCCGCTGCGCCGTTCGGTATCCTTCCACTCGACGACCTTGAGCTTGGCATCGACGCCCTTGGTCGCCAGCCAGTCGACCGCCACGGCCTCGCCGCCGACGGCGTCGATCAGCCCGTTGGCAACGCCCTGGCGACCGGTGAATATCGAGCCGTCGGCAAGCGCCAGCGCTTGTTCGCGGCTCATCTTGCGGCGTTCGGCGACGATGTCGACGAACCAGTTGTAACTGTCGAGGATGAGCTTGCGAACCATGGCGCGCTCGTCGTCATTGGTCGGCTTGAAGGGAGAGGGCGCGGCTTTCAGCGGCGAGGATTTCACCTCCTCCAGCTTGACGCCGAGTTTGTCCATCAGGCCGCTGACGTCGGGATACTGGATCAGCACGCCGATCGAGCCGACGATCGAGGTCTTGCGGGCAACGATGTGATCTGCGGCACTGGCGATCATATAGCCCGCCGATGCGGCGAGCGTGCCGACTTCCGCCACCACCGGCTTGTCGGCGGCCAGCTTGCGCACTTCTTCATAGATCGATTCACCGCCAACGGTGGTGCCGCCAGGCGAATCGATCGACAGGATCACGCCTTTCACCTTCGATGAAAGACGGATGGTTTCCAGCCGCTTGATCAGTTCCTCGTCCTCGGTGATCGTGCCTTCGATCTTGACCTTGGCAATATGGTCGACCGTCGAGCCGCCGAAATCGTCGCCATAGAACCAGGTTGAAAGCGCAATCACCCCAAGGGCTATAATGCCTATGGCGACGACGCGCCAGAATGTCAGCTTGCGCCGCAAACGGCGGCGGTCGATCAGGTCGTCGGCTCTCAGTGCCATGGTCAGCCTTTCAGTCGGCGGGAGGAGACGCTTTTAGACCATGATCCTCCCATCTGGAAGCAGTTCTCTTTTGCGCATGCCGAGACAAGTCGGCGCCTGGACGTGAGGTGGCTATCCGCGTCGGCAGTCGACGGGGCCGGGTCGGGGCCCTCTCCAGGCGTCGGTCTGCTCACATATTCGTGCAATCGCCACCAGGTCGGGCGACGAGACCGATGGCTGATAAATTTTACGCCGCGTGTCTGTTTCTGCTATGGAGAAGACGGCAGTTGTGCGGACTTCGTTTTCGTCTGTACAAAGGCGGCTGTCACATTTTTGCAGTTTTCGTGGGCTTGTGCTTGCTTGAAAGCGCCGGCGTCCCACCTATAGGCGGTGCCCGAGGGCGGGCAGGGTTAGAAGAAAGCAGTGAATGTTAGCGCGACCGATTGAACCGACCGACGCCGAGGCGGTGTTGGCTCCCCCGGCGGACGGCCGGACGCGCGGCGATGCTTTCGACCGTGCACAGCGTCATTCGCGCCGCGTGCGCGTTCTCAAATTTGCCGTGCCGGTGGCCGCAGCACTGATAGCGGTCGCTTTCCCGGTCTACTCCTATCTCGCCGCACCCGTCTCGGTGAAGATTCAGGCGGAAGGCACTGCCTTTTCCAACGGCAAGCTGGTGATGGCCAATCCCAAGCTCAACGGTTTCACCAAGCAGAAGCAGCCTTATTCGATGACGGCGCTGCGTGCCATTCAGGATGTCAGCACGCAAGGTATCATCGAGCTGGAAGGCATCGACGCCAAGGTGCCGATCGCGTCCGACAATGTGGCGGCGGTCAAGGCCTCGCACGGCACCTACGATCGCGACGGCAATACGATGAACCTGACCAGCGACGTGACGATCACCACGACCGACGGCATGCAGGCCAAGTTCAAATCGGTCTTCCTCGACATGGGCAAAGGCACTATGAAGACAGGAGATCCCGTCGATGTCAGCCGTGGCGGGTCGCGGATCACGGCGGATACGATGTCGGTTCAGGACAATGGCAAGATTCTGGTTTTCGAGAACAAAGTGCGCGTCAACATCGATTCCGCCGCCCTGAAGGCGGCACAGGGAAACAGCGGAGAAACCAATGCGGCTCAGTAGTTCGACGCGGCTCGCGGCTGCAACTTCAGCGTTGCTGCTGCTCGGACTCGTGCCGTCATGGGCGCAGACGACCAGTCAATCAGGCCTCAAACTGTCCGGCGACAAGCCGATCCAGATCGAGAGCGACAAGCTGGAAGTCCGCCAGGCCGACAGTGTCGCCATCTTCACGGGCAATGTCAGCGTCGTCCAGGGGCCGACATTGATGAAGGCCGGCAAGATGACGGTCTACTACGTCAAGGACCCCAACGCCGCTGCCAAGGGCACGGAGGCCGCGGGTGCTGCGATGACGGGCTCGGCCAACATCGATCACCTGGAGATCTCCGACAAGGTCTATATCAAGTCGGATGCGCAGATCGCGACCGGCGATCAAGGCAGCTTCGATATGAAGAGCCAGGTGCTGGTGCTTTCGGGCAAAAAGGTCGTTCTGTCGCAAAACGACAACGTTCTGGTGGGCTGCAAACTTACCGTGCAGATGAAAAGCGGGCTGGCTCAGGTGGATCCATGCGCTGGGCAACGCGTCCAGGTGTCGATCACACCGCCGCCGAAATCGGGAGCGACGAACCCCTGATGGCCAGCCTGTCGTCGCTGACGGCGCGTCTTCCGGGACGGGCCGCCGGCAAGCTTTCGGCGCCGGCCACGGTGACCGTCGATGCGGGAAAGTTCAAGGGAACCCTGATCGCCAAGGGGCTGACCAAGAGCTACAAGGGCCGCAAGGTCGTCAGCGGCGTCACCATCGGCGTGCGCGCCGGAGAGGCCGTTGGACTGCTCGGCCCCAACGGCGCCGGCAAGACGACCTGTTTCTATATGGTTACCGGCCTGGTGCCGGTGGATGAAGGCACGATCGAGATCGACGGCTTCGATGTCACGTCGATGCCGATGTACCGTCGCGCACGCCTCGGCATCGGCTATCTTCCGCAGGAAGCATCGATCTTCCGCGGCCTCAATGTCGAGCAGAATATCCGCGCCGTGCTGGAAGTGGTCGAAAAGGACCGCAAGGTGCGCGAGCGCAATCTCGACGAACTGCTCGAGGAATTCCACATCAGCCATCTGCGCAAGGCGCCATCCATGTCGCTTTCGGGCGGCGAGCGGCGACGCTTGGAAATCGCGCGAGCGCTGGCGACGCGTCCGGCCTACATGCTCCTCGACGAGCCTTTCGCCGGCATCGATCCGATCGCCGTCGCGGATATTCAACAACTGGTGCGCCACCTGACGGCGCGCGGCATCGGCGTCCTCATCACCGATCACAATGTGCGCGAAACGCTCGGCCTCATCGACCGCGCCTACATCATCCATGCCGGCCAGGTGCTGACCCATGGAAGGGCCGACGAAGTGGTGGCAAACCCGGATGTGCGGCGACTTTACCTCGGCGAGGGTTTCACCCTCTGAGCGTGAAATTTGTTTCCTGACACGATTTTTGCGGTTCGCGCGGCGCTTTTTCCTCGATTTTGCTCCGAGATAACGCTCCGGTAAGCGAGTTTTGCTACCAATTGCCTTGACAAGCAAAAGCCGGGCCAGTTTCTATGGCCGGCTGCAAAATTCCTTTCCGGAAGTCCGGATGCGTAGACGAGGCGTTTGAAACCGAACCATGGCGTTGGCGGCCAAACTACAGCTACGACAATCGCAGTCGCTAGTGATGACGCCGCAACTGATGCAGTCGATTCGGCTGCTGCAGTTCACCCATGTCGAGCTCGAGCATTTCATCGACGAGGAAATCGAGCGCAATCCGCTGCTGGAGCGCGCCGAGCCGCAGGACGATGCCGCCAGCGACCAGGCGCAGAAGATCGAGGCGGAGCCGCAAGCCACCTCCGAAGGCGACTGGTTCGAAAACGAGACGCAGTGGAGCGCGGAGGCGATCTCGGACAAGCTCGACACGTCGCTGGAAAACCTGTTTCCCGACGACCCGGGCACCAGCGAGCGGCTCGGTCCCGACCTGACGGCGCAATGGAAATCGGCTTCCGGCAATGGCGCGGGTTCCTCATCCGAGTGGTTTGACGCCGGCGATATGGCGACTGCTGCGATCACGCTGCGCGACCATGTCGGTGAACAGGTGGCGCTAGCCTTCGCCGATCCGGCTGCACGTCTGATCGCCGCCGACCTCGCCGACGGCCTTGACGAGACCGGCTATCTGCGTGCCGATCTGGCAGAGATCGCCGCTCGTCTCGGTGCGGATGCGGCCGCCGTGGCGAAGGTGCTGGCGGTGTGTCAGACCTTCGAGCCGGCCGGCCTGTTTGCCCGCGACCTGGCCGAATGCCTGTCGCTGCAGCTTGCCGTGCGGAGCCGGCTCGATCCGGCGATGAAGGCGCTGGTCGCCAATCTCGAACTCCTGGCACGGCGCGATTTTCACGCATTGAAACGGATCTGCGGTGTCGACGAGGAGGATCTGCTCGACATGCTGGCCGAAATCCGGGCGCTCGATCCCCGGCCGGGCATGGCGTTTTCGGGCGGCGCCAGCGACGCGATCGTCGCCGATGTCGAGGTGCGCGCGGCCAATGACGGCAGCTGGACGGTCGAACTCAATGCCGAAACGCTGCCGCGGGTGTTGGTCGACCATATCTATTTCGCCCAGGTCTCTCCGCAGGCCAAGAACCAGGCGGAAAAGGATTTTCTGGCCGAATGCCTGCAGAACGCCAACTGGCTGACGCGCAGCCTCGACCAGCGGGCAAAGACCATCCTCAAGGTCGCTTCGGAAATCGTTCGCCAGCAGGACGCCTTCCTCGTCCATGGCGTGCGGCAGCTGAAGCCGCTCAATCTGCGCACGGTGGCCGACGCCATCGGCATGCACGAATCGACCGTCAGCCGGGTCACAGCCAATAAATACATGCTGACGCCGCGCGGCGTGTTCGAGCTTCGCTACTTCTTCACCGCCTCGATCGCCGCATCGGGCGGCGGCGATGCGCACTCCTCGGAAGCCGTGCGTGACCGCATCAAGCAGTTGATCGACGAGGAGAAGCCCGTCGACGTGCTTTCCGACGATGCAATCGTCGACATGTTGCGCGAAAGTGGCGTCGACATTGCAAGGCGTACGGTCGCCAAGTACCGGGAAGGCATGAATATCCCCTCCTCGGTGCAGCGCCGGCGCGAGAAACGTGCGATGGCCAGCGCCGGGCGCTGAGGCGAGTCGATTTTCCACAAGCCAGCACTTCATTGACAAGCCGCGGTGAACTGGCTAGAAGCCCGCCCGCATGAGACGGGCTAGATGCCCGCATGCGGATGGTCCGTCACGACGTTGGCCTCGGGACGGTCAAAGGGCGGCTTGTGATCAACCGGAAAGTCTGGATTTAAAATCGGCGCAAGTGACGCCGCAAAGCTTGTGCGCACGGATCACGAGTATAAACTCGGGCCAGTTTGAAGCCTGAGCAAGGAAGGTCAGTTTTCAGATGAATCTGCGCATATCGGGAAAACACATGGACATCGGCGATGCGTTTCGGACACGCATCAACGATCGTGTCGGCGAAGCGATCGGCAAATATTTCGATCGCGGCTTTGCCGGACATGTCACGGTCATCAAATCGGGTTCGCGCTATTCGGCGGATTGCATGATCCGGCTGGATTCCGGCGCTTCGCTGCAGGCCACCGGCGATGCCCAGGATCCGACGCTTGCCTTCGAGGCGGCGGCGGACCGTCTGGAAACCCGCCTGAGGCGCTACAAGCGCCGGCTGAAATCGCACAATTCGGGCGCCGCCAACGGCCAACCGACCGACATAGCCTACACGGTGATGGCGCCGCTTGCCGATGACGACGAGGACATTCCGGAGAATTTCGCGCCGGCCATCGTCGCCGAATCAACCATGACGCTGAAGACCATGTCGGTGGCGTCGGCGGTCATCGAGCTCGACACCAAGGACAGCCCGGTCTTCGTCTTCCGCAACGCGGGAACCGACCATCTCAACATCGTCTATCGCCGACCCGATGGAAATATCGGTTGGATCGACCCGTCGACGACCAAGGTCGCACAAGCGTGACGACAACGGTCGCACGGTGACGACAAGGGTCGCACGGTGACGACGAGGTCGCACTGGGATAAGAGCCGGCCGCACGAGGGGTGAGGACTGGTGACGGCAGGCGAACAAGGGATTTTCAAGCATGGATCTGAGCGATCTTATCAACGTTCCGGCGATATTGCCGGCGTTGAAGGCGAACTCCAAGAAGCAGCTGCTGCAATTGCTGTCCGAACGGGCGGCGGCGATTTCCGGCATTCCGGAGCGGGAGGTGTTCGACACCATCCTGCAGCGTGAGCGGCTGGGTTCGACCGGCGTCGGCAACGGCATCGCCATCCCGCACGGCAAGCTGGCCGGCGTGAAGCGCATCGCAGGTGTTTTCGCCCGGCTGGAGACGCCTGTCGATTTCGAATCGCTGGACGATCAGCCCGTCGATCTGGTGTTTCTGCTGCTGGCGCCGGAAGGGGCGGGTGCCGATCACCTCAAGGCACTGTCGCGCATCGCGCGAGTGCTGCGTGACGCCGACACGGTGGCCAAGATCAGGGGTACGCGCGACGCCGCGGCTATCCACGCGCTTTTATCGGACACCCAGGCCTCGCACGCGGCCTGATTTTTCTGGTGAGACGAACTTCAAGGGCCGCCACGGGCGGCCCTATGCGTTTGAGCCTGCTGGTCGCGCCTAACAGGGCGGCGCGCTGGGTCTTAGTGGATGGCGACCGTGGTCAGGTCGTTTTCCATGGCACCGGCCAGTGCGCGGTCACGCGCGTCGGAAAGCAGGATCGGCTGGCCATTGGCGGCAAACAGCGCCCACAGTTCCATGCCGGGAGCGATTTCGCCGAGATTGGGGAAACGGCCGAGCAATTCGTCGCTCGAGACCTTTCTGAGATAAGCGACCGAGCCCTCGCCGAGATGAGCGAATTCGCCAT
>NZ_RZRP01001340.1:0-1031 GCF_003997795.1 Mesorhizobium sp. M7A.F.Ca.US.005.03.2.1
CTACAAGACGCTCGCCGAGCAGGCGCGGCAGCGCTTCGAGGCGCTCGGCATCGGCAATGTGATCGTGCGCCACGCCGATGGTTCCGGCGGGCTGCCGAATGAAGGGCCATTTGACCGCATCGTCGCCTGGGCTGCCTTCGACAGCCTGCCGCGTTTCCTGCTCGACCAGTTGTCGAGCGGCGGTATCGTCATCGCTCCGATCGGCCCCGAAGAGGGCGAACAGGTGCTGGCCAAGCTGACCAAGGTCGGCAGCCGCTTCGAGCGCGAAGACATCGGCCTCGTTCGCCTGCAGCCGATCCTGCGCGGTGTTGCCGCTATTATCTAGCGCGGATGTCGATGTTCGGCCGCGTCGTGCGCCCGTCTTCGACCCCGGCTGGCCTGACCCGAAATCTTCGCACGGCTCGCTCTCTAATATTTTAAGAAAAATTGCGTCGGATTCCATGAGGTTAACCGTCGAGTAACATTAACGCGCTTTAATCATGCCTAGTTTGTACCGGGTATGTGCGGGTTAGTGCGATGCAACTCAGTGTTTTGAAGACAAACGGTCGCAATCTGGCGCGAGGCTGCGCCATTCTGATGGTCGCGGGTGCTGCTGCGGGGTGCAGTTCCCAGGTTTCGCGGTTCAATGGCGTCGACGACGTCTTTACATCCTCGACCAACAATCAGCGCGCCATCATCAACAAGCAGGATGCCGTACAGCAGCCCTATCCGGGCGATGTCGCCGCCGCTCCGATCGATGGCAGCCATACACAATCGGTCAGCCGCTCCAGCCTCGAGCCGGTCTCGACGCGGCCGCTGCCGCCGCCCGTTGCCCAAGCGCAGCAGGCGCCGGCATCGAAGCCGGTGCGCACCGCATTGGCCCCGGCACCGCATGTCGACAGGACCACGACCGGCACCGTCGCTCCGGCGGCGTCGCCTTTCAAGGTTTCGCAACCTGACGAACCCCGCGTGGCTGCTTCCGGCACTCCGCATGCAACCGAGATCGTCGTCAGGGACGGCGAAACGATCGGCGGCCTGGCGCAGCGCTACAA
>NZ_RZRP01001341.1:0-1028 GCF_003997795.1 Mesorhizobium sp. M7A.F.Ca.US.005.03.2.1
GTCAAGAACATCCCGCCGCTGGCGGCGGGACGCCTTGTGCTGATCGCGGCGCCAAGTTCCCTGCCGGCGATCTTTGCCGACTTCAGTCATATGTTGAATGTCGGCCCGCGCTCGCAAGCCGCCATGGCGGACCGGGTCGAGCATCTTTCCGGCCGGCCGCTGCACGAATTCACCGGCGACCGCCAGCTCGCCCAGGCACCGGTGCCGACCCTGGTCATCCACGCGCCGGACGACCGCGAAGTCTCGGCCGATCACGCAAGGCGCTATGCCGGCGCCGGCGGCCATGTGCGGCTCTACTGGGCCGACGGGCTTGGCCATCGCCGCATTCTTGCCGACAAGGGCGTGGTCGAACGCGCGGTCGGCTTCGTGACGCATCGCGAGCCATTGCTGCTGCATTGAGCGGCGGTCGAGATTATTTCTTCTTCTCGCCGGGTTCGACCGGCAGTCCGGCGGCCTTCCAGGCGGTGTAGCCGCCGAGGATGTGCTTGACCGGCGAAAGCCCCATGTCCTGCGCCGTCTTTGTGGCCAGGGCAGAGCGCCAACCGCCGGCGCAGAAGAACACGAAGCTCTTTCCCGAGGCGAAGAACGGCTTGTGGTAAGGGCTTTCGGGGTCGATCCAGAATTCCAGCATGCCGCGCGTGACATGCTTGGCGCCCGGAATCCGGCCGTCGCGTTCCACTTCGCGTGGATCGCGCAGATCGACGAAGATGGTGTCTTCATCGTCGAGCAGCCCGGCCGCTTCCTCCGGCGAAACCACCTCGATCACGGCGTTCGCCTCGTCCAGCAGCTCGCGATAACCCTTTTTCACGCTCTCGTCCCTCCCGGCCCTGCTGGCGGATTTCGAGCACACCAGCCGGCGTTTGTCACGCCGCGTTGCCGCCGGCCAACGTCTGCCAGGCAGCCATGGCCCCGGCAACCGTCGCCAGCAGGGCAGCGTGCGAGGCGCCGTCTCGCGCCTGGATCGACATGCCGTGCTGGACCGTGGCGAAGAAGGTCGCGGCAGCGCTCGCGTCGAAATCCGCCGGCAA
>NZ_RZRP01001342.1:0-1028 GCF_003997795.1 Mesorhizobium sp. M7A.F.Ca.US.005.03.2.1
GAGTCGTTGTCGATGGCGCCCTGGCCGACGCGCTGCCAGTCGACTTCGGCCGTGACCGTGAGGCCAGGAACAACGGTGTAGGCGACGTTCGCCGCGACGCCGATATCCTTCCAGTCGTCATATGACGCCTGGAGGTTGAACGAGGTCTTTTCGTTGAACTTGTAGGTGCCACCGCCCCACAGAGCCCAGTTACCGCCCCACTGCTTGTAAAAGCCGCGGCCGAGCGCGTCGATATTGTTGGTATGGTCGTTGAGGTTATCGTCGGTGCCGTAGCCGGCCATCAAGAACAGCGACAGTTCGTTGGTGGCGTTCACGTCCAGGCGAACCTTGCCGGCGACTTCCTCGTAGTTGCTGTCATACGACACAACACCGGTGATGGCGCCCCAGCCTTGCGTGTACTTCAGACCGCCGACGACATGCGGAACATAGCTGTCGATGGTGCCAACCTCACCCGAACCTTCTTCGAGCGAAACCACGGCCGAGAGGCCATTGCCGGCATCGAAGTAGTACTGAATGACGTTGGTCTGGAAATTGCCGTACGGGACGATCGTGTCGTTGATGACGTTGCCGGCATAGCCGATAAACGTATCAAAGGCCGATTCGTCAGCGCCGACGCGCAGGCCGCCGAGCTGGATCCAGGCGAATTCCAGAGCGCTGCTCTTGTTGCGGGCCTGCCAGCCGTCGCCATTACGGTTGGGGTTCGTAGTGCCGCCGGGCCCCGAGTTATCGCCAAAGTCGCCGTAGTTGTTGCCGAAATTGATGCGGTATTCGGTGTAGGTCTTCAACGTGCCGAGTTCGGTTTCCTGGCCGGTCCAGGTCTTCAGCGTGAAGCGGGTGTTCTTCCAGTAGGTCGAGTTGTCGTCGCCGTGCTGGTGATCCGTAACGTGGTTGACGCCATCGAACGAGCCGCCGTCACCCACGCCGACATCATAGCGGACATAGCCGCCGATGCGCAGGCAGGTCTCGGTGCCGGGGATGTAGAAGTAGCCAGCGCCGTAGACGTCGCAAATCTTGACGTATTCAGCGGG
>NZ_RZRP01001343.1:0-1028 GCF_003997795.1 Mesorhizobium sp. M7A.F.Ca.US.005.03.2.1
GCGCCCGAGCAGGATCGCCTCGATGGCTTCGGGAATGCCGTGGCCGCGGATCTTCTCGCTGCCATAGCGCGCCATCAGGCCGATGATCAGCGCACCGATCACCGGAACTAGGACTGCGGCAAGCCCAAGCGGCGTGTTCTCGAGCTTCAGGTCGGCAAGCGAGAATTGGCCGAAATAGGCGATGTTGGTGGCAAGCCGGATCAGCTTCAAAAGCGCGATGCCGGCAAACAACCCGGCTGTCGCCACCACCACGGCAATGGCGGCGACGAGCAGCACCCTGGGATCCGTGGTGAAATCGCGCAGGTGCTCCGGGTTCGAATGATGGGTCTTCATGGCAGTTGCTTCCTGGCGGCGGCCGTATGTCTGGGATGCGGCACGGTCGAAGCGGCCAGCCGGGTTTGTCGGTGGCTATGTATCGTAACACGATATAAATATTCAAGCCGGTTTCGCCCGAAATCCGTTTGAGCTTTCGCCGGAAAACGAACACATGTCTGATATGTCGCAGCCACGAGAACAACGTCCCGCCATCAGCCAGGCCGATTACCAGCGGCTGTCGGAGTTTCGCTACCTGATCCGCCGGTTCCTCGAATTCAGCCAGGTCCAGGCGGAAGACGCCGGCCTGACCCCGCGCCAGCATCAGGCGCTGCTGGCGATCAAGGGATTCCCCGGCGGCGGCCCGGTGACGGTTGGCGATCTCGCGGAACGCCTGCGCATTCGCCACCACAGCGCCGTCGAACTGGTCAACCGTCTCGGCGAGGCAGGGCTGGTCACAAGGGATCAGGACAAGGACGACCATCGCCGCGTGCTGCTGCAACTGACCGAGCGCGCCGACGATTGCCTGGCCGAGCTGTCGGCGGCGCATCTCGACGAACTGTCACGTATCGAACCGATGCTGCGGCGGCTGCTCGATCGAGACCGTAATGAAGCTCCGCCACCTTAATGAGCCTGCTCACCATGTTCCGATGAAGGCTGCCAAGGCCAGCAGCACGCCTGTCAGGATATTTGCCAGGAACAGACGAAAATTCACC
>NZ_RZRP01001344.1:0-1025 GCF_003997795.1 Mesorhizobium sp. M7A.F.Ca.US.005.03.2.1
CCTCCGGGGGATAGTTGCTGGCGATTTCCGACAACAGCACGCCCGCCGCCGCGCCCTGGCGCAGGCCGTGCATGGCATAGCCGACCAGGAAGAAGTTAACGGCGAGCGAAAGCGCAAGCAGCACCAGCGTCCCCGTCCATGTCCAGGAACGCTTCAAAGCGAGCCCTCCTCTGCCGGATCATCCGCGACACCGCCGCCATCGGCCAGCGACGAACCGGACGCCAGCGCCAGAAGCTCCGTATCGGACGGATCGTCCTGCAGCCGCGCCACCTGGTAGCCTGCCAGCGTCGCGGCCACGAGCACAGCAGCGGCGCAGGCCGCGAACCCGGCCGGACTCAAGAGCAGGCGCGCCAGGAAGGACGGGACAGTTGAGCCGGCTTCGATGCGAGCCAGAACCTTGCGCGCCAGCGCCTGGTCGTCGCCATCGGCCAGCGCCGCCTCGAGCACGAGGAGATCGAGCACGGCATCGGGATCGTCATTCCGCTCCGCCGCCATCAACGCCAGCGCCTGCTGGCGGAAAGGCGCCGGCCATGCTTCGACGGTATCGCCGAAGCGGCGCCTGTATCGTTCAAATTCGTCCCGTGTCATGAGGACTTCCTTTCGCGGCCCAAGGCCACCATTGCCAAATGATCCCTGAGTGCGCGCCGTCCGCGCACCAGCAACTGCTCGGCCGAGCCGACACTGCTGCCCATCACCTCGGCGATCGCCGAGATGTCGAGGTCGCCTACGGCCCTCAGCAGCACCGCCATGCGCTGCCGTTCCGGCAGGCGCGACAGCCCGTCACGCACGATAGCCAGCTCCTGCCGCGCCGCGGTCGTCGCTTCGGCATCCGCCTCCGGCGACGCGACCTCATCCCTTATGTCGTCCAGCCCGATGAAACGGCGTAGCGCCCTGCGTCGACGCTGATCGATGCAACGGTTGGCAGTGATCCGGTAGAGCCAGGTCGAAGCCCGCCCTCTGACCGGATCGAACCGCGCGGCCTGTTTCCAGACGGTCACGAACACCTCCTGCACCACATCCTCGGC
>NZ_RZRP01001345.1:0-1024 GCF_003997795.1 Mesorhizobium sp. M7A.F.Ca.US.005.03.2.1
GCATCCACGCCTGGAATTTGTCACGGTCGGCGGCGATCTCGTCCCATTCGAGATAGGCGGCATTGTCACGCGCATAATAGCCATGTGCGTAGGACGGGTGCGAGCCGCCTGGCACGACGGATATCGCCGCGATCGTCCAGCGCGGCAGCACGGTCAGATTGGGGTGCAGATCGTCGAAATTGTCGACCACTTCCTCCACCGTCACCACCGCTCGCTTGGCCGCCAGCACCGCTTCCTTCTGGATGCCGATGATGCCTTCGACCAGCACATTGCCTTGTCTGTCGGCCTTCTGCGCATGGATGAAGGTGACGTCAGGCCTGATCGAAGGAACAGCCGCCAGCACCTCGCCGGTGAACGGACAGGTGACAGACTTGATGTTCGGATTGACCGCCGCGAGGCCAGCACCGCGATAGCCGCGAAACACCGCGCAGGGCAGACCGGCCGCGCCCGCCTCATAGGCATTGGCCATGCCGGCATGGCTGTGCTCCTCGATCTCGATCGATCTGGGGAAACCGTTCTCGATGGCGTCGCGGGCGCGCCGCAGCAGGCCGACGCCGGGATTGCCGACATAGGAGAAGACGATTTTCTTCGCCATGCCCATACCGATCATCTGGTCGTAGATCAGGTCCGGCGTCATGCGGACCAGGGTCAGGTCGCGAAAACCCTGACGGATCGCCTCATGCGCCGCCGCCGTCGGGATCAGATGGGTGAAACCCTCGAAGGCGACCGTGTCATCATCGTTCAAATTCTCCGCAACAGCCTGTTTGAGCGGCAGGAACTTGACCATCGCATCGGCTCCGGGTTCAAAAAGTTCGTATTGCGAACATATGTTTTATATGCGATACTTTCTACGCTGGGGGAGGGCGAGGAGTCAATCCTGGCGTCGATGCCGTTCCCGCGGAGTTGAGATGGACGAAGAAGCCGCTTCCCGTGATCATGTCGGCTCGCTCGAGCGCGGCCTTGCCGTCATGGAGATCCTGGCTCGGCATCCCTCGGCCATTTCGGTCAGCGTCATGCCCGAGGG
>NZ_RZRP01001346.1:0-1024 GCF_003997795.1 Mesorhizobium sp. M7A.F.Ca.US.005.03.2.1
GCCATTAACAGGTCCGATGTCGCACGGAAATCGATCCGTGACATGTCGAAGCTGATCTCACAATCGGGCATGGTTGTCTCCGGCCGCGCCGCGTGCGCTTTCGGTACCTAGCTGCGATCCCTGAAACGATTGGTGATGGGGTAGCGGCGGTCGCGGCCAAAATTCTTTTTCGTGATCTTCACGCCCGGCGCCGCCTGCCGTCGCTTGTATTCTGCGATGTAGAGCAGGTGCTCGATGCGCGTCACCGTCGCCCGGTCATGGCCGCGCGCGACGATGTCGTCGACACCCATCTCATTCTCGACCAGGCATTCGAGGATATCGTCCAGCACCGGATAGGGCGGCAGCGAATCCTGATCGGTCTGGTTCTCGCGCAATTCCGCCGACGGTGCCTTGTCGATGATGTTTTTCGGGATCACCTCGCCCGAGGGGCCCAGCGCACCCGGCGGCACGTGGCTGTTGCGCCAGCGCGACAGCGCGTAGACCTGCATCTTGTAGAGGTCCTTGATCGGATTGAAGCCGCCATTCATGTCGCCATAGAGCGTGGCATAACCGACCGACATCTCGCTCTTGTTGCCGGTGGTGACGACCATCGAGCCGAACTTGTTGGAGATCGCCATCAGGATGGTGCCGCGTGCGCGGCTCTGCAAATTCTCCTCGGTGATACCTTCCTTGGTGCCTTCGAACATCTGCGTCAGTGCGTGCAGGAAGCCCTCGACCGGCTCGAAGATGGGCACGATGTCATAGCGGCAGCCGAGAGCGCGGGCGCAATCCTCGGCATCTTTGAGCGAATCCTTCGAGGTATAGCGGTAGGGCATCATCACCGCGCGCAGCCGTTCCTCGCCGAGCGCATCGACGGCCAGCGCCGCGCAGATCGCCGAATCGATGCCGCCGGACAGACCAAGCACGACGTTCTTGAAGCCGTTCTTGTTGACGTAGTCGCGCAGGCCCAGCATGCAGGCGCGATAGTCAGCCTCCTCCCGGTCCGGGATTTTCGACATCGGCCCTTCCGAGCAGACCCAGTGAT
>NZ_RZRP01001347.1:0-1018 GCF_003997795.1 Mesorhizobium sp. M7A.F.Ca.US.005.03.2.1
GCCTTCACGGCTCGCCTAAAATGTGATCGCTTGAAACTTTCGGAGTCGGAGAGGTGCTGTCGGTTGCCCAGACAGGGGTCGCGCGGCCAATGACTGAAGTGAGCGGCACCGGTCCGAAATAGCGGCCATCAAAACTGTCGGCCGCATCCCGATTCATGAGAAAGACTTCACCGTCGGCGATCACGCGGCAGCCCTGCCATGCGGGCAACGGTCGGCCGCGACTATCGCGCTCGCGCGCAAGTCCAACGGTCACGCCATGGATGATGATAGCGGTGCCCTGTCGGCAGACGGCCGTGCCTTTGAGGGCCAACACGCGCTTCAGAAGCGGCACGCCCTTCGGGAGATATTGACGCTCAGCCAGGAAGCTGGCGAGCGGCTGGGGTGGCATGACGACGGCGATATCGGAAACAGCGATCCTCTCGACCGGCTCGACCCGATACAACCCGACGGGGACGCTCGCGGATGCGTTCCAGATGAAGTGCGGTCGATGGTCGATCCACGCCGGAGCGACCGCGAGAACCGCGCAACCCAGCATCGCGACGATGATCACTGCGCGCATGCTCATGGCTCGATCCTGCAACGCAGGAGCCATGCCTCATGGCGCTGGCGTGTGTAGGGCCTGGGCGTCTCGCGCGCGGCAAACCTACTGTGGGCATGCCGCCAGTAATGCGGTGACACATCGACTGGGTCGATGCCAATCGCCTCGATGGCGTCGATGATCTTCAGCACTTCTTCGACGTTCCGCCATCCGATCACTGTGAGCAGGATCTCGGCGCCGGGGCGCACATATGCGACGGTCGAGCAGCGCCGACCGGCGGGGACTGCACGCAGTATGTCGATGCGGGACGCGACGGTGCCGAAGTCATTGCCCATCCACCGGACGAAAGCGAAGACGCTGCCAGGCGTGAAGGTGACGGCACGACGAGTGCGATCGATGTTCCTGTTCGAAGCAACCTTGCCGAAGCGGATGTAGTTCTCGATCCGCTTCTTCAGCCACACCAGTTCGACGGTGGTGAGA
>NZ_RZRP01001348.1:0-1016 GCF_003997795.1 Mesorhizobium sp. M7A.F.Ca.US.005.03.2.1
GGTTAATAGCGGTAGTGTTCCGGCTTGAACGGACCCTGCGGCGTGACGCCGATATAGGCGGCCTGTTCACCCGACAGTTCGGTCAGGCGGGCGCCGAGCTTGTCGAGATGCAGGCGGGCGACCTTTTCGTCGAGATGCTTGGGCAGGACATAGACCTGGTTCTCGTACTGGCCGGGCTTGGTGTAGAGCTCGATCTGCGCCAGCACCTGGTTGGTGAAGGATGCCGACATGACGAAGCTCGGGTGGCCGGTGGCGTTGCCGAGATTGAGCAGCCGTCCTTCCGACAAAAGGATCATCCGCTTGCCGTCCGCGAAGGTGATCATATCGACCTGCGGCTTGACGTTGGTCCATTTCAAATTGCGCAGCGCGGCGACCTGGATCTCATTATCGAAATGGCCGATGTTGCCGACGATGACCATGTCCTTCATAGAGCGCATATGGTCGAGGGTGACGACATCCTTGTTGCCGGTGGTGGTGATGACGATATCGGCGGTGGGGGCCGCATCTTCCAGCGTGACGACTTCAAAACCGTCCATCGCCGCCTGCAGGGCGCAGATCGGATCGACCTCGGTGACCTTGACGCGGGCGCCGGCGCCCTTGAGCGAGGCCGACGAGCCCTTGCCGACGTCGCCATAACCGCACACGACAGCGACCTTGCCGGCCATCATCGTGTCGGTGCCGCGGCGGATGCCGTCGACCAGCGATTCCTTGCAGCCATACTTGTTGTCGAACTTCGACTTGGTGACCGAGTCGTTGACGTTGATTGCGGGGAAGGGCAGCAGGCCCTTCTTCTGCAGCTGGTAGAGGCGGTTGACGCCGGTGGTCGTCTCTTCGGTGACGCCGCGGATCGCCGCCTTCTGCTTGGTGAAGAAGCCGGGCGAAGCCTTCAGGCGCTTCTTGACCTGGGCGTAGAAATATTCCTCTTCCTCGCTCTGCGGGTTGGACAGCACGTCCGCGCCGATCAGGATGTACATGGTGGCGTCGCCGCCATCATCGAGGATCATGTTGGAGAGGCC
>NZ_RZRP01001349.1:0-1010 GCF_003997795.1 Mesorhizobium sp. M7A.F.Ca.US.005.03.2.1
TCAATGTGCGGCTGATCTATTCCAGCGCCTTCGTGCTGTGCTCGATGCTGGCTGGCCGAGGCCAGGCAGCAGGCCGGCACGGGCGACGTCAACCTCAACGCCATCGCAGCGGCCGTCATAGGCGGCACCAGCCTGTTCGGCGGCAGGGGCAGCGCCTATTCGGCACTGCTCGGCATCATCGTCATCCAGTCGATCGCCAGCGGCCTGACGCTGCTCGATCTGTCCTCGTCGCTTCGGTACATGATCACCGGCGCCGTGCTTGCCATCGCGGTCATCGTCGACTCGCTGGCACGCCGCTCGCGTGTCTCGCATGGCCGGGCCTGAACCCATCAACAGGAAGCAAGACATGAGCCAAGAACTGTCCGGAAAAGTTGCCGCCGTCACCGGTGCCGCGTCAGGCATCGGCCTCGAATGCGCCAGGCATATGCTGGCGGCCGGCGCCACCGTGGTGCTGGTCGACCGCGCCGAGGCGACGCTGAACAAACTGTGCGCCGAACTCGGCCCCAAAGCGATCCCGCTGGTGATCGACCTGATGCAGCCGGCAAGCGTCGCCACCATGATGCCGCAAATCCTGGAGAAGGCCGGCCAACTCGACATCTTCCATGCCAATGCCGGCGCCTATGTCGGCGGCGAGGTGGCGACCGGCGATCCCGACGTCTGGGACCGTATGCTCAACCTCAACATCAATGCCTGCTTCCGCTCGATCCAGGCAGTGCTGCCGCACATGATCGAACGCAAGACCGGCGACATCATCGTCACCAGTTCGATCGCCGGTCTGGTTCCGGTGGTATGGGAACCGATCTACACGGCCTCCAAGCACGCCGTGCAGGCCTTCGTCCACACGGTGCGCCGGCAGGTCGCCAAGCACGGCCTGCGCGTCGGCGCCGTGGCGCCCGGCCCGGTGGTGACGGCACTGGTCGACGACTGGCCGAAGGCCAAGCTCGAAGAGGAACTCGCCGCCGGCGGCCTGATGCAGCCACGCGAAGTGGCCGAAGCCGTGATGTTCATGC
>NZ_RZRP01000134.1:0-10365 GCF_003997795.1 Mesorhizobium sp. M7A.F.Ca.US.005.03.2.1
CGTCGATTCGATGTCGCAGGGGCTTCTCGTCACCGACACCAAGGGCCGCGTCGTCTACGCCAACCGCGCCTATGCGGATATGACCGGAGCATCGTCCGCTGCCGATCTGAAGACCGTCGAGGGATTGCTCTCGGATGTCCCCGAAGCCTCGGTGACGATCTATCGCCTGGCGTCCGGCCTTCGCGACGGCCAGCCGGGCGACGGCGAGTTTAGGCTCGCACAGTCCATTCGGCCCGGTGCCGAGCCGGGCGCCCGCTGGTACCGCGCGCGCGCACGCGCCTTCAGCGTTCCGGGCCAGCGGCTGCCGATGCTGGCCTGGCAGCTTGCCGATATCTCGCAGGAGCGGGCCGAGCAGGAGCGCTTCTTCCTCGATCTGCAGAAGGCGATCGATCACCTCGACCACGCGCCGGCCGGCTTCTTTTCGGCCGACCAGGAGGGCCGCGTCACCTACATAAACGCCACGCTCGCCGAATGGCTGGGCATCGACCTCACCAGCTTCACGCCCGGCGCCGTGTCTCTGTCGGCGATCGTGGCCGGCGACGGCATGGCGCTGGTCCGCTCGGTCAAGGCCGACCCTGGCACCACACGCAACGCGGTGATCGATCTCGATTTGACGACCATGACGGGCGAAGCGCTGCCGGTGCGCTTCATGCACCGCGTTTCGGCCAGCCGCGAAGGATTGAATGGGCCGACACGCACGATCGTGCTCAACCGCACGCAAGGCGAGGATGCCTCTGCCGATTTGCGGGCTTCGGAAGTGCGCTTCACCCGCTTCTTCAACTCGACACCGATGGCAATCGCCGGCGTCGACCACAACGGACGCATCCTGCGCACCAATGCGCCGTTTTTGTCGTTGTTTTCGTCTGTCGTCGATCGCGACGCCGTCGACCGTCGCGTGCGGCTCGACACGGTAATCCACGAACGCGACCGGCCGGCCTTCGCGGCTGCCTTCGAGAAAGCGCAGCAGCGGCAGGCCGACATCGAGCCGATCGACACGCTTCTGCCCGGCAACGACGAACGGCACATCCGCTTCTACGTCAACGCCGTCGCCGACGGCACCGGCGGCGAGGGCGGCGAGGGCGCCGAGGAGTCGGCCATCGTCTACGCCGTCGAGACAACGGAGCAGAAAGCGCTCGAAGGGCAGATGGCGCAAAGCCAGAAGATGCAGGCAGTCGGCCAGCTTGCCGGCGGCATCGCGCATGATTTCAACAATGTGCTGACCGCCATCATCATGGCGTCCGACCTTTTGTTGACCAATCACCGCCCGTCGGACCCGTCCTTCCCAGACATCATGAACATCAAGCAGAATGCCAACCGGGCGGCTTCGCTGGTGCGGCAGTTGCTGGCCTTCTCGCGCAAGCAGACATTGCGGCCGGAAGTGCTCAACCTGACCGACGTGCTCGCCGATCTCAGGATGCTGCTGGCCCGCCTTGTCGGCAACGACATCAAGCTGAAGGTCGACCATGGCCGCGACCTGTGGCCGGTCAAGGTCGATATCGGGCAGTTCGAACAGGTGGTGGTCAACCTTGCGGTCAACGCGCGCGATGCTATGCCGGCGGGCGGCGATCTGACCGTGCGCACCCGCAATGTAACCGCCGAGGAGTGCAAGGCCTTTTCCTACCGCGAACTCGCCCCGGCGGACTATGTCGTGGTCGAAGTCGAGGACACCGGCAGCGGCATCGCGCCCGACGTGCTGAAGAAGATATTCGAGCCCTTCTTCACCACCAAGGAAGTCGGCAAAGGCACCGGCCTTGGCCTGTCGATGGTCTACGGCATCATCAAGCAGACCGGCGGCTTCATCTTCTGCGATTCCGAAGTCGGCAAAGGCTCGACTTTCCGCATTTTCCTGCCGCGTCACATCGCCGAAGCGAAAAAAGCAGGCGAGCCCGGCGATGCGCCGGCGGCGCCGGCAAAGGTCGCCGATCCGGCCAAGGATCTGTCGGGCTCGGCCACGGTGCTGCTCGTCGAGGACGAGGATGCCGTGCGCATGGGCGGCATGCGGGCGCTGACCTCGCGCGGCTACACCGTGCACGAGGCATCGTCGGGCGTCGAGGCGCTGGAAGTGTTCGAGGCGCTGGGCGGCAAGGTCGATATCGTCGTTTCCGACGTGGTGATGCCGGAAATGGACGGGCCGACGCTGCTCGGCGAATTGCGCAAGCGCCAGCCCGACATCAAGTTCGTCTTCGTGTCCGGCTATGCCGAGGACGCATTCGCCAGAAACCTGCCGGCAGATGCGCATTTCGGCTTCCTGCCCAAGCCGTTTTCGCTCAAGCAACTGGCCACGATCGTCAAGGACGTGCTGGAGTCCTAGAGCCTTCCCCATGTTCCTCCTTGCGCAACGCTGTGACAACGCCATGATTGAGGGGTGAACGGCAGGAAGGCTTAGGGGAGCAACCGGTGACGCCGCACAACGAAGCGGACAAGGACGACTATGCCGACACGGTGTTGTTGCCGGGCGACCCGCAGCGCGCTGAATGGATGGCGCAAACGTTCCTGGAAGCGCCGCGCTGCATCAATCGCCGACGCGGCACGCTTGGCTTCACCGGCTTGTTTCGTGGCAAGTCCATCAGCATTCAGGCGACGGGCATCGGCGTTTCATCGTTTCTGATCTATGCGCATGAACTGCTGGACCATTATGGCGCCCGGACGCTGATCCGTACCGGCACCTGCGGCAGCCTGACCGCAAAGGCAAAGCTGCGCAGCCTTGTCATCTCGCAATCGGCACAGGCGGAAAGCGCCCAGAGCGGCCAGGTTTTCGGCCTTTATGGACCGGCTGGCCCGGACCCGGCGCTCCTCGCATCGTCACGGGCCAAGGCGGTAGAATTTGGCATCGACCATCATGTCGGCCTGACGGTCTGCAGCGACATTTTCTATCACCCGGATGGGCGTGCCCGTTTTGCCGATGCACGGGCGCAAGGAGCCCTGGCCGTGGATATGGAAACCAGCGCGCTCTATGGCATATCGGAGCATTTCGGAGCACGTGCCTTGTCGATGTGTGTTGTGGTGGACAACATCGAGACCGGCGAACAGACCGACTATTCCGAGCGCCAGGCGCTTTTCACCGACATGAGCCGTCTGGCACTCGCTGTCGCAGCCGAGAGCTAGAGTACGGGTCTACTGGGTCAATCCCTTGCGTACGGCAGCGACATCGCCGGACGAGACTGCAGGAGCCGCGTTGCCCCAACTGGCGCGCACATAGGTCAAGACGTCGGCGACCTCCTGGTCTTTCAGGCGCCAGGCCAGGGAAGGCATGGCGGGCGTCGTCGGTGCATCGGCCGTGTGCACGGCCTGGCTGCCGGCAAGGACGAGCCGTGCCAGTGTTTCGGAACTGCCCTGCGCGACGATCGAATTGCCGGCAAGGGAAGGGAAAAGCGCGCCTGACCCGGCACCATCTCCACCATGGCAGGCCGAGCAATTGTCGCGATAGATTGCCTCGCCCGCGGTCATCCGTGTTGCGTCAGGCTTTGCCGGTTGGGCGCTGTCGACATCCGAGCCCAGGCTCTTGAGGTAGACTGCAACCGCCTTGAGATCGGGATCGGTCATTTTCGACGTGGAGTTCTCGATGGCCTCCGCCATCGGACCGGAGGCAATCGAATGCGCATTGACGCCGGTCTTGAGGTATTTCACCAAATCCTCTTCCGACCACTTGCCCAGGCCCGATTGCGCATTGTTGGTGATGTCGGGGGCAAACCAGCCCTGCAGGGAGGCACCTTGCAGGAACTCGCTGTCCTTATCGGCGCCAAGGAAAGATTTGGGCGAGTGGCAGGTGCCGCAATGGCCCGCGCCCTGGACGATATAAGCGCCGCGATTCCACTCCGCCGACTTGGAGGGATCCGGCTGAAAGCTTGCTTCGGTGAAGTTGAGGGCATTCCAGCCCAGCATCGCCAGCCGGATGTTCAACGGGAACGGCAGCTGATTGGCTTCGACCTTGTTCGATACCGGTTGAACCGTCGTCAGATAGGCCCACAAGTCGGAAATGTCCCGATCGTTCATCCTGGTATAGGCGGGGTAGGGCATTGCGGGGTAGAGCCGCACACCATTGTGGCCGATGCCTGACTTCATCATGCTGCGGAAGTCGGCTTCCGACCAACTGCCGATGCCCGTCTCGCGGTCAGGCGTTATGTTGGGCGGCACAAGCGCGCCGAACGGCGTTTCGAGCGGCAGGCCGCCGGCCAGCGGTTTGCCCTCGGCTCGCGTATGACAGCCTGCACAGTCGCCGAGCACCGCCTGATACTGTCCACGTATGATCTGGTCCGCCTGGTCGGCACTCCATGCCGGGCCGCCAGTGAGGGCCGCAGCACCGATGGCGAGCGTGAGAACGAGCTTGTTCATGCCTGCACCAGGGGTGCACCGGGATTGCGCAGATATTGATTGCGGATGGCATCGGCGGCGCGGAAAGCGAGCGCGCCGACCGTTCCTGTCGGATTTTTGCCGGCATTCTGCGGGAAGGCCGACGCACCGATGACAAAGACATTGGGGACGTCCCAGCTCTGGAGGAAGGTGTTGACCGCGCTCTTCTTCGGGTCCGTTCCCATGATGGCGCCGCCCGTATTGTGGGTGCTCTGGTAGGGGACGCTGTCCCAGCCTTTCTTGCGGCGGCTGACGGCGTACTGCTTTCCGCCGAGCGCCTTGGCGATTTCCTCCATCCGGTCGCAGACATAGTTCGACATGCGGATGTCGTTGTCGGGAAAATCGAACGTCATGCGCATCAGCGGCCGCCCGAAACGGTCCTTGTAGGTCGGGTCGAGGTCGAGGTAGTTGTTGCGCGTCGCGTAGCTGCTTCCCTGGGACGAGTAGCCAAGCGTGCTCTTGTAGCCCTCGACCGTTGCCTTCTTCCAGGCGCTGCCCCATTTCGGCGTGCCGGGCAGGGTCGGCCTGGTTCCGATCGGGCGCCCGTTGGTGGGAATGCAGTTGATGCCCGCACCGCCGACGAAGTCCAGCGCGCCGTGGTCGAACGCGTCACCATTGTAATCGTCGATCGTCTGGCCGAGCGCGCCTGCGGCGATGAACGGGTTGAAGTTCTTGTCGTCGAAGAACACCTGCACGCCGGCGTTTGTCTGGTAGCAGTAATTGCGCCCAACCGTTCCTTCGCCGCTGCCGGGGTCGTAGATCTTGCCGATGCCGGACAGCATCATCAGCCGGGCATTGTGCAGGCCGTAGGCGCACAGCAGCACCAGATCGGCCGGCTGGAAGTACTCCTCGCCTGAGGTATCGACGTAGGTCACGCCGCGCGCCGACTTGCCTCCGGGAGCCAGATCGACATGCAGTACCTCGCTGTCGGTGCGGACTTCGAAATTGGACTTCTTCATCAGCACCGGAAGGACGGTGGTCTGGGCGCTCGACTTCGAATAGTTGGCACAGCCGAAGCGTTCGCAGAATCCGCAATAGGTGCATTGACCCATGGCGATGCCGAGCGGGTTGACATAGGCCCGCGACATGTTGGCGGATGGGGTCGGGAAGGGATGCAGGCCGATCGACCGGCCGACCTCGGCGAACAGGGTTGGCGCGTAGGTCATCTGCATCGGCGGGTTCGGATAATCCCGCGACCTTGGATCCTCGAACGGATTGCCGCCTTCCTGCAACTGCCCCTTGATATTGCCGGCCTTGCCCGAGATGCCTGCCAGATACTCGAACTGGTCGTAATAGGGCTCCATCTCCGCGCCGGTCACGCCCCAGTCCTCGACCTGGAGATCGGCGATTCTCGATGCACCATATTTCTTGGTCAGATTGGTCTTTATCTGAAAGTCTGAATCCCAGAACCGCCAGGTGTGGCCGTTCCAGTGGACGCCGGCGCCGCCGACGCCGTTGCCGGGGAGGAAGGAGCCGAAATCGCGCATCGGCAGCGCCTTCTGCGACGGGTCGTTGCGCACCGTCATGGTTTCCAAGGCGGGCTGCAGGAAGAGGTCGCGCCGGATGCTGTAGCGCAACTCATCCTGCGCGTAGCCGATGTTGAAATCGGTTGCCGTATCGCGCCAGGGGCCGCGTTCTATAGCCACCACGTCCAGGCCCTGATCGGTCAATTCGTGGGCCAGAATGGATCCCGTCCAGCCGAGGCCGACGATCACGACGTCTTTGCGAGGCAGTATCTTGGTCATGATCAGGCGCCTTTGCCGAGCCATTCGGGGCGCCCGATGATCGAGACAGGCGGCTGCGGATATGGCTGATTGTGTTTGCTGACATGGTCGCGGTAGTCGTAGCGGGCGCCTGGAAAACCAAGCATGCGCCACGAGACCATGTCCTTGTTGCCGCCATAGACGGGGTCGGCAAAGAACCCCTCCATGGTGTTCTGCAGCAGAAGCCCGAAGAAACCCGGCCCCTTGACGCCATTGGGCAGGTCGACCTTCCCGGCCTCCATAGCCGTCAGGAAGGCATCCTGTTCGGCCGGTGCGAGCTCGACGAATGTCTTGCCGTCCCGCTGTTTCAGGAAAGCGTCGATGGCGGCAAGCCCGGTGCGGTAACGCTGCGCCGGATTGGCCTCGCCCTGATAGCCCTGGGTGGGCAGTCCAGGCAGAAACGGGCCTTGCGTGTAAAGCCGGCTCGACGCACCGAACGCCCCCATCAACTGCCTGTCGATATAGACGGCGCAACCGGCTTCCTTGCCGCCCATGCTGAGCTCGTCGGCCGGAATGATGCGGTCGACGATCGCCTCGACTAGGGCTGCTTCCTGGGCCGAGAAAAAGTGCCAGCCGCCTGCCACGACCTGCGTCGGTGGATCGGATGCCATTGGCGTCCAGGGCAAAGTGCCCGAGAACGATCGCGCAAAACCGGCCGATGTCGCGGTTGCCGTAAACATTGCGACCGAGGACAGGAAAAGACGCCGATTCATTCGGACAGGGTTGCGACGGTTCATATTAGGAATCTCAAAAATAAGAGAGCGCGCTTGGGAAGTGATGCCCAAGTATTCATGACAACGATAGTTAGGTTAAGCCGCAGATCGAATGCCGATAGACTGCGAGATGAAAATGACCTCGTCAACCACATCACAAAATCGTTAGCGAGGGTTTGGTCTACTGTCGACCAGGTCTGCTTGTGCTGTTGGAAGCCGGTTTTCGCCCGGAACTTGGGCTGCAGCGTCGCCTCTTGCAGAGCGTCCTGGCATACGCGGCCGGATACTGGACCGATAGAAACAGCATCGTGCCATCAGGCATGAATCAGGGACAGCCACAGACCGGCTGGCGTTCGAGGTAGTGGTCGACACCAGGGCGCCACCGCGACGTATCACGAGGCGTTTCGGACCCCTTGATCATACCTGCTCAGCTGGCAAGCAGCCTAATGAGTTTACGACCTGGACGACGCCTTGTAGACTGAACACATGGCGCTCAAACGGATGGACAACATAGGAATCGTCGTCGATGACCTCGAAGAGACGATTGGTTTCTTTGGCGAGCTCGGCCTTGAGCTCGAAGGGCGGGCCACGATCGAAGGAGAATGGGCCGGACGTGTCACTGGACTGGGCGATCAACGCGTCGAGATTGCCATGATGCGGACGCCGGACGGCCACAGCCGGCTCGAACTGTCCCGCTTCCTCACGCCGCCTGTCGTCTCGGATCACCGCAACGCCCCGGTTAACGCCCTCGGCTACCTCCGCGTCATGTTCGCCGTGGACGA
This sequence comes from Mesorhizobium sp. M7A.F.Ca.US.005.03.2.1, assembly GCF_003997795.1. Lineage (NCBI taxonomy): Bacteria > Pseudomonadati > Pseudomonadota > Alphaproteobacteria > Hyphomicrobiales > Phyllobacteriaceae > Mesorhizobium > Mesorhizobium sp. M7A.F.Ca.US.005.03.2.1. The sequence goes on from NZ_RZRP01000134.1 coordinate 7,609, forward strand.
CATTGACGGGACGCTTGAAAGGCTCCGCAATCGCGGTGCGCGGCTCGAAGGCGAAGTTGTCCAGTATAGAGACGTGTATCGGCTCTGCTACATTCGAGGGCCCGGAGGGCTTCTCATAGGGCTCGCGCAAGAACTAAGCTGAGCGCAATGCGCTAAGCGGCCTGCCGCTTCGGCACCATCTGCTCATCCATCCCCGGCCGATGGCCGCGCAGATAGAGCGCGCAGGTGGTGCGCAGCATCGACGCAAAGTTCGGGATGGCGCCGTTGATCTCTATGGCTTCGTCATAGAGCTTGGAGATGAATTTCGGCGTCGTCAGGTTCTGGTTTTCGGCGATCTCGTCAAGCAACGCCCAGAACGTCGCTTCGAGCTGGATGCTGGTCGAGTGACCGTCGATGCGAATCGAGCGGTTGATCTGGCGATAGCCTTCGGGGTCCTGGCCCGCAAACACCCTGCACATCCGACAAACCTCCCATGATTGTTGGTCTTGGGTGGACGGCGTGCAGTTTGATACTGCTTGACCTGTCCCCACACGTATTCTCGGGCAAAATTGCCGGTCCGGCAATCGGACTTTCGTCCCGTTCGCGGCTGCGGGCGTGGTAACCGGCTGCCACCACCTTTTGTCCGCGCCGCGCATAATCGCCTCCACACCAGCGCGGAGACTAATTTGGCCAAGGCGATCCACAGTATGATCCGGGTTCTCGACGAGACCCGATCGGTCGATTTCTACAGAAACGCCTTCGGGCTCAATGTCGCCGACAGGCTGGATTTCGAGACGTTCACGCTCCTTTACCTCAGCAATGCCGAGGCAGGGTTCGAGCTCGAACTGACCGTGAACAAGGATCGGCAGGAAGCTTACGGGCTCGGCGACGGCTACGGTCACTTCGCTGTCTCCGTCGCCGACCTCGACAGCGAACATGACCGTCTCGGTGCGCTTGGCCTGAATCCGAAGAAGATCGTCGAGTTCAACCGCGACGGATCGCTGATCGCCCGCTTTTTCTTCATCGAGGACCCCGACGGCTACAAGATCGAGGTTCTGCAGCGCGGAGGTCGCTTCCAATAGGAGACATAGCAGTCGCGCCGGCAGGTGCGGCGCCAGCAAACGCACTCTCAACAGTGCACATAGCAAGCAGGGAGGAATAAAATGGTCACGATCTATGACGCGAAGCCCGGGCTTTCACGTCGCGAGCTTCTCAAACGCGGCGGCATCGGCGCGCTGCTCGTCATCTCCGGTAGCGCCGTCATCAGTCCTGAACATGCCTGGGGGCTCGAGACATCGGCACTCAAGCCCGAAACCATGGCGACGCTGATCCAGATGGCGCGCGACATCTATCCGCACGATCAGGTGCCGGACAAATACTACGCCATTGCCGTGAAAGGTCATGACGAGCAGGCCGGCAAGGACGCCGCCTACAAGGCGATGCTCGAGGATGGCATCGCCGACCTCGACAAGAAATCCGGTGGCGGCGGCTATCGCGGCCTTGGCTGGGAGGACCAGCGGGTCGCGATGCTGAAGCAGATCGAGGCGACGCCGTTTTTCCAGGCCATCAGAGGCGGCCTTGTGGTCGGCCTCTACAACCAGAAAGAGGTGTGGCCGATCTTCGGCTACGAGGGCGAGTCCTATTCCAAGGGCGGCTACATCGCGCGCGGTTTCGACGACATCGAGTGGCTCTGAGCCCCGTCGTTCCTGAACCCGCAAACAGAAATCATGGGAGGAAACCATGGCAGCTTCATTTGATCTGAACAACGACGGCGTGGTCGTCATCATCGGTTCGGGCGCCGGCGGCGGCACGCTCGGCAACGAACTTGCCCAGAAGGGTGTCGACGTCGTCATCCTGGAAGCCGGCGCGCGCCACGAATACGAGGATTTCGTCAATGACGAGTGGGGTTCGTTCGCCCAGCTCGCCTGGACCGACAAGCGCACCACGTCCGGCGACTGGCGCGTGGCAAAGGATTTTCCGAACCTGCCGGCCTGGGTCGTCAAGTCGGTCGGCGGTTCGACCACGCATTGGGCGGGAGCCTCGCTGCGCTTCCAGGAGCACGAGTTCAAGACGCTCTCGACCTATGGCAAACTGGAAGGCGCCAACCTGCTCGATTGGCCGATCACGCTGGCCGAGATGGAGCCCTACTACGCCAAGGCCGAGGCCAAGATGGGCGTCACCGGCACCAATGACTGGCCGCGGCTGCCGGGCAACAACAATTTCAAGGTGTTGAAGGCCGGCGCCGACAAGCTCGGCTACAAGGAATGCCACACCGGCAACATGGCCATCAACTCGGTCGATCGCGACGATCGTAATTCCTGCCAGCAAACCGGCTTCTGCTTCCAGGGCTGTAAATGGGGCGCCAAATGGTCGACGCTCTACACCGAGATCCCCAAGGGCGAGGCGACAGGCCATCTCGAAGTCAGGCCGAATGCCATGGCGATCAAGATCAACCACGACGCCAGCGGAAAGGTGACCGGCGTCGTCTACGCCGACAAGGACGGCAAGCTGCAGGAGCAGAAGGCGCGCATCGTCGCGGTTGCCGGCAACTCGATCGAGAGCCCAAGGCTGCTGCTCAATTCGGCGTCGGGAAAATTCCCCGATGGGCTTGCCAACTCGTCGGGCCAGGTCGGCAAGAACTACATGCGCCACACCACCGGCTCGGTCTATGCCATCTTCGACAGGCCGGTGCATATGTATCGCGGCACCACCATGGCCGGCATCATCCGCGACGAGGCGCGGCATGATCCGTCGCGTGGGTTCGTGGGCGGCTACGAG
>NZ_RZRP01001350.1:0-1010 GCF_003997795.1 Mesorhizobium sp. M7A.F.Ca.US.005.03.2.1
ACCTCGATCAGCGCCGTCTGGTGCCTGGCGATCAGGCTGGTGTCGACATCGCCTGCGGCGAAATCCGGATCGGCGGCGAGAGCGGCAAGAAAGGCGGTGTTGACGGTCGAGCCGGCGACCTCGGTTCGCGACAGCACTGCACCGAGAGCTTCGAGAGCCGCCTGCCTGTCCGTTGCGTGGACGACCAGCTTGGCAATCATCGGGTCGTAATAGGGCGAGATGGCGTCACCCGCTCGCACGCCAGTCTCGATGCGCATCGTGGCGCCTTGCGGGGCCGCATCCGGAAATTTCAGATGATGCAGCGTACCGGTCGCCGGCAGGAACCCTTTTGCCGCGTCCTCGGCATAGATGCGCGCCTCGAAGGCATGGCCGACGAGCGCGATCTCGCTTTGCGTCTTGGGCAGCTTTTCGCCTGACGCGACCCGCAACTGCCACTCGACCAGGTCGGTGCCGGTGACCATTTCGGTGACCGGGTGCTCGACCTGCAGACGGGTGTTCATCTCCATGAACCAGAAGCGGTCGGCCTTCAGGCCCTGCGAGGCATCGACGATGAACTCGATGGTACCGGCGCCTGAATAATTGATCGCCTTGGCGGCCTTCACCGCCGCCTCCGTCATCGCCTTGCGCAAAGCGGGCGTCATGCCGGGCGCCGGCGATTCCTCGATCACCTTCTGGTGGCGGCGCTGCGCCGAGCAGTCGCGCTCGTAGAGATGCACGACATTGCCCAAATTGTCGCCGAAGACCTGCACTTCGATATGGCGCGGCTTGTCGACATATTTTTCGACCAGCACACGGTCGTCGCCGAACGCGGCTTTCGCCTCGCGCCGTGCGCTGGACAACGCCTCGGAAAACTCATCGGGATGCTCGACCCGGCGCATGCCTTTGCCGCCGCCGCCGGCGCGCGCCTTGATCAGCACTGGATAGCCGATCTCGCGCGCCTTGGAGGCAAGCAGCACGATCTCCTGCGCCTCGCCATGATAGCCCGGCACGACCGGCACGCCGGCCTTGTC
>NZ_RZRP01001351.1:0-1009 GCF_003997795.1 Mesorhizobium sp. M7A.F.Ca.US.005.03.2.1
GTGATGTCGCGGGCGGTCCGTCTCGTCGTCTTGCGCGTTCGTGCCGCGGACATCATGAAAGCTCCTTCGACCAATTGATGGCGTTGACGTAAACGCCGAGCGGATTCGCCTTCAGCCGGTCGGCGTCGCGGGGTTGCTGAATGACGATGGTGATTATGGCGGTCCAGCGCTCGGTGCTCGCCAGGCTGCCGTTCTCGTAGCGACGCTCGGTCCAGGCGACGCGGAACGAGTCCGGGGAAGCCCGGATGACGCTGGAGACCTCGACCGCGATCTGTATCTTGCCGACCTTGGCAAAAGGATCGTTCAGGCGCGCGTAGTCGTTGAGAGAGACGGCGCCGCGATCGGTCGTGTAGTCGTAGGCGCGCAACCAGTTCTGGCGGACGATGACCGGATCGTCCGGAATGCTTCTCACCTCTTCGATGAAGCGGGCGAGATGCCATGCGGTCTGCGGATCGGTCGGATGATAATCGGCAACAGCCGGAGCGATGGCCTGCGCCTCGCCGAGCTTGTCGACCTGAACGATCCAAGGGACCACCGACCCGCGCGTCGACTGCCAGACCAAGGCCGAAGCGAAACCGCCGGCCAGGACGAGTGAGCCGAAGGCCATCAGCCGCCAATTCTTTGCTTGTACACGGGCTGAACCGATGCGGTCATCCCAGACCTGGGCGGCACGCTGATATGGCGTCTCCGGCTGCGGTGTTGTTCCGTACCGAACGGAAGATCGTCTGAAGAGGTTCATCGGCGTTCGTCCTGACTGAGGGAAACATTCATCGAGCCACCGCCATGGTCGCCGGAGCGGAGGGAATGCGCGGCCATGCTGGCCCCATGGCTCATGGTCTGGCCGCGCTTCATGCGGTTGGCCCATTCCGGCGGAGATCCCGCACCGGCCTCACCGCCTGAACTACGCCCAGAAGCCGCTACTCCCGATGGCTGCTCCCCACCGGTCGCAGTCCATGCGGCCGAGCGGCCGGCCTGCTGGCTGAAAGACAGGGCTGACGCCGCGCGCGAT
>NZ_RZRP01001352.1:0-1007 GCF_003997795.1 Mesorhizobium sp. M7A.F.Ca.US.005.03.2.1
GCCTCGGAGCCATGCGTGGCGCCTATGAGAGCCTGCGTGACACCGCCAATTCGCGCTCGCGTCGCGACCATGGCGCGGACGAACGCCGGACGCCTTACGAAGACAAGGCATATCGGGCAGCGCCGCCGCCGGCGCCGCCATTACCACCAGCGCCGCAGCCATCGACACCCCCGCCTGCATCACCACCGCCGGCCGTGCCACCGCCTGTCCAGCAAGCCGAGGCCTCGCCGGCAGAAGGTCCCGGCCGGATCGGTGCCTTGCTGTCGAGGCTGCACAAGTCCGTCTCCCGCAGGCCATCCCGGGAGGAGCCGTTCGATACCGTCGAATGGGCCTCTGCCGAAAACGGGGAGCCAACGCAGGATCCGCAATACCGCGCCTATCCCCGGCCGGCGCCGGCCTTCGAGCCCCGGCAGGCGGCCGCGACAGCATACCCGGCACCACCTTTCCAGCCCGGCGGCCATCCGCAGCAGACGGCGCAGCCGCCACTGCCGCCTCCCATGATGACGCAGCGGCCATATTCCGGGCCGCAGCTCTATCCCTACGCGCAGCCATTAGGCTACGCGCAGCAGCCGGGCTATCCCTATCCGCAATCGATGCCGGCCGCCAATGCCGGGCAGCAGTCCGATCCGGCTCAGCCCGCTTCCGAGTCCTATCCACAGCCGCCCGTCGCGCAGCAGCAGGCGCCTCAGCCTCATCAGCGATCGGCGGAGCCGTCGCAGGCCGTGGAGGATGCCGAGCAGCAAGCGCCAATCGAGGAAATCCGCGCCAGCCTGCGCGAATTCCGCGAAGCGGTTCGCGAACTGACCGAGAGCCGCACGCGCCGCCGCTACTTCTGAGCCACAAAAATCTGCGCGGTGCCGTACAAAAACATGCCGGTTTCGCGTAAACGGCATGGGACGGCGCTTTGGCGGGATTGCATGTTGGATTTTTCGTGAAGATGCCACGCTGTGAAAGATCGAAAAGCGCGTCGCTTCCGGAAGCGACGCGCTTTTCGATCTTTCACAGCG
>NZ_RZRP01001353.1:0-1003 GCF_003997795.1 Mesorhizobium sp. M7A.F.Ca.US.005.03.2.1
ACCGCTTATCTTCACGCCATTGCGCTTCCACGACGCGACCAGAAGCTCGGCGCGATAGGATTCGACCGAAATCAACCCGTGCTCCTCGGCCAGTGCCGCACGCTGTGCGGCATCGGCTTCGATAACCAGCGGCAGGCCCTTTTGCGGCAGGCGCGTGATGTTTGCACGGAAGGAGACCGGGCTTTGCGGGTCCACATGCTTCATTGTTCAACCTCCTTGGCGGCGGGAAAGGTCAGCGTGCCGGAGACAATCGATTCGGATGTCTGCGCGGCCAGATGATTGCGCGCGTCGGTAACATAGTTGGCCAGCAGCGATGCCTCCAGCCAGGCGCCCGCGTCGGGCCGGACATTGCGGGCAAGAGCCGCGGTCAGCGCTTCATGGTCGTTTCTTTCCAGGGCATCGTCATAGGCAGCGGTTCGGCCATAAAACATCTTTGCCAGCTTTTTCATGCGTTTGGGCACGCCAACGTCGCCAATGCCCAATTCCCGCAACGAATGGTCGACGTCGAGGAAGAACTCGTCGATCAGCACCTGGGCGACCTCTTGCGCCGCACCGCTCTCACCGCGCAACCTGTGCTGGAACAGGAACATGTGCAGCGACAGCATCTCGAAACGGCCAAGCGGCGTGTCTGGCACATTCCAGTGGGAATAAAACACCGTCTGCCGCGCCGCCGCCACGATTTGTGCGTAAAGCGCCTCGGTGATAGCGCGGTTGGCGTAGCGTTCGCGGCCAAAAAAGCGCTGGAACATTGGGGATGGTCTCCTGGGGACCGTTTGTTGAAGTGGGCTTGTTGCATCGGCAAGCAAGCTGGTTTACCGGTTTCGCGGCCCAGCGCAAGTTGCGGCCAGCTAATGGAGTTGTTGTTGCGCGCGCTGAATTTCAAGTCGACCTTCTCGTCCAGGCCCGCCGGCGCGATCTCGCTGCTGATGATCGTTTCGGCACTATCGGCCTGCCACACCTCCAAGATGATCGGCGACCTCAGCCCGAGTGAGACGCTGACGCA
>NZ_RZRP01001354.1:0-1003 GCF_003997795.1 Mesorhizobium sp. M7A.F.Ca.US.005.03.2.1
CTTGCTCTAGCCCTTGGTGACATAGACCTTCCATGGCTGCATGTTGGTGCCGGATGGGGCGCGCGCCGCAACCGCCAGAATGGCGCGGATGATGTCGTCTTCGACCATGTTGGGCAGGAATGCGCGCACCGAACGGCGCGACAGGATCGCCTCGTCGACAATCTCGGCATCGCCCTCGATTCGGGGGTTATTTTCCAGCATGGGCCGTCCCTTACCCTTTGTCTCGATCGGACGTCCCCACTCGCCGCTCTCGGCGGAGCCTTTGCATGAACCGTCAAAATCGCGCAAGCAAATCTTGTGCATCCGTGAAAATCTGCTTGATTTTTTCATGAGCTTGATTTCTCATGAAATTTGCCGGTGATTTTTCATAAAGAGAGCGTTTTGCCTTCGACTACCGCAAGAACATTGCAGGGACCTGACGAACGCGTGCTGGCTGGCGACATCAGGGCCCTGCGCAAGGCGCGCGGGCTGACGCTCGCCGAGATCGGCCTGAAGCTAGGCCGTTCGGTCGGCTGGGTCAGCCAGGTCGAACGTGGCCTGTCGACGCCGTCGCTCGGTGACCTCAGGGCCTTCGCCGAACTGTTCGGCGTGCCGATCAGCCTGTTCTTCAGCCATGACGTACCTGTCGAAAGCGAGCGCGGCGTGGTCGTGCGCGCCGGCAGGCGCCGCACGCTTGGCACAAGCGAATCCGGCCTGGTGGAGGAGCTTCTGTCGCCCGATCTCGGCGGTAGCTTCGAGATGGTGCGTTCGGTCTTCGCGCCGGGCGCGGAACTGAAGGCCGAGGCGCAGCGTCCGACCGAGGAAGCCGGATACGTCGCGTCCGGACTGTTCGACATCGAGATCGGAGGTGTCTGGCATCGGCTTGGCGAGGGCGACTCCTTTCGCTTCGAAGGCAAGCCCTACCGCTGGCGCAATCCGGGTGCCGAGCCGGCAATTGTCATCTGGGTGGTTTCACCACCCGTCTATTGAGTTCAAGTTTGGAGAAGAACATGGCGGGGTTGCC
>NZ_RZRP01001355.1:0-999 GCF_003997795.1 Mesorhizobium sp. M7A.F.Ca.US.005.03.2.1
ATCTTGCGCTGCTTCAGCTTGCTCAGCATCTCGTCGAGGTTCTTTTTGGTGATGTCGGGCGAGACGCCGCGCAGCATGTCGTTGGCGCCGAGTTCGAGGATGACCAGCTGCGTGCCGTCCGGCACCGACCAGTCAAGCCGCGCCAGGCCGCCGCTCGTCGTGTCGCCGGAGACGCCGGCATTGGCGACGGTCACGTCGTGGCCTTTGGCGCCAAGCGCTGCCTGCAGCCTGTCGGTAAAGCCCTGGTCGGGTCCAAGGCCATAGCCCGCCATCAGGCTGTCACCGAAGCCGACGATCTTGAACGGCTCGGCACGCGCCGACGACATGACGCCGCAAATGGCGAGGAAAACCACGAAGCCTGCGGCAATACTGCGTTTGAAAGACATGCGGCAGGCCCCATATGAGCTAGGAATTCTCCAGTCGACGGCTTCCGGCAAGCAGAGCCTTCATTCCCAGATATAGGACGATTTCATTTTGACAGAAGCCGTCATCGCGCTGAAAGACGTGTCCCTGACCCTTGGCGAGGGCGCTTCATCGGTCCATGTGCTGAAGGGGGTGAGCCTCGACGTGGCGACCGGCGAGGCGACCGGCATCGTCGGACCTTCGGGTTCCGGCAAGTCGACCTTGCTGATGGTCCTGGCAGGCCTGGAAAGGGTCGATTCGGGTACGGTCCGAATCGCCGGCGAGCTGCTCAACGGCAAAAGCGAGGACCAGATTGCTTCGTTTCGTGGCCGAAACATTGGCATCGTGTTCCAGTCCTTCCATCTCATTCCCAACATGACGGCGCTCGAAAATGTCGCGGTGCCGCTGGAACTGGCCGGCCATTCCGATCCGTTCGCGGTGGCGGCGCGCGAGCTGGCGGCGGTTGGCCTCAGCGACCGCGTCACCCACTATCCCGGCGAATTGTCGGGCGGCGAGCAGCAGCGCGTGGCGATCGCCCGCGCATTGGCGCCGTCGCCGCGCATCCTGATCGCCGACGAGCCGACCGGCAATCTGGAC
>NZ_RZRP01001356.1:0-996 GCF_003997795.1 Mesorhizobium sp. M7A.F.Ca.US.005.03.2.1
GTAGTCGCCCTCGGCCAGCACCATCGAGGCGAAAGCGCCGACGGTTTCCTTGATCGGATCGCCGGACTCGTTGAGCAGTGACCAGGACGTGTCGGCGATCGCCTCGCCACCGGTTTCGCGCACCAGCTTCATCGTGATCTCGGCGGCGTGATGCTCGACGGTGGCTTCGGTCAGCTTGCCGGCCTCGACGCGGATGTCGGAGCGAATGACTGCATTGACCGCGCCATAGGTCGAGACGACATGGTAGATGCCGGCGTTGAGCCGCACGACGCTGTTGGGCTCGACATCGGGAATGATCAGCGCGCGGTCGCCATTGGCCTCGGCAGTGCCCTCGTAGATCGAAAAGCGCAGCTTCTTCGGTGGAATGCGCACGCCGCCGGACAGCACGGCGTCGAGCTTGAGGCCGCCGGCATCGAGCACGAGGCTTTCGCGCTTGGCGTCCTTGCCGACAGTGATGCGTTTGGTGGCGCCGGCCCGGCCGTAGGAGGCGTGAACCAGATAGCTGCCGGGTTCGAGCTGGAAGACGGCGGTGCCTCCATGCGAGGAGGCGACCATCGGCAATTTGCCGTTGACGGCTTCCGGCTTGAAGACCCGCCAGACGATGCCGCGCGTGATGTCGGAACCCTTGTCGGTCAACTGGGCAGAGAGTGTGATGGCACCGCCGCCGCTCAGTGCCAGTGACGTCTCGCCTTTCGGCGTCGCGTAGCTCGAAATTCCCGGAAGCTTCAGGTCGCTGACTCCGTCGACATTCTGCGCCATGGCGAACGAAACCGGCGCCATGAACAGCAGGGCGCCGAGCCAGACCAGGAAAAGACGGATAGTCCCCTCAAACATGCCTTGCGTTGAAGCCCATGGCGGTGGCAATTTCAAGGCTTAAGAGTCCGACCGATACGACTCTTCCGTCCGGCGTATCCCGCGCCAATGCCCGAGCCGCCCGAATCCCCGATGGTGCGCTTCAGCTCAAAACAGAATGTCCAGGAGACTTGCGCCCATGGC
>NZ_RZRP01001357.1:0-995 GCF_003997795.1 Mesorhizobium sp. M7A.F.Ca.US.005.03.2.1
GTTCAGCGTCGATAGTGGCGGTTGGCGGACGTTCGCGTAGACATGGCCGGGAATGCTGCCGAGCCAGGCTTCGATGGCGTTGATCCTCTCGGCGATGCATGTGAAATCCCGCCCCTGGATGACTTTCTCGACCAGGCGGAGTTTCTCGTCCGCGATCGACGGATCGGCATCCCACACAGTGAGCGTCGCCGTGACGTAAGCCTGTCCGATCTGGTCGGAGCCGAGGTCCTGCAGGGCCGCGTCCGCATCGGCTGCCTTGTTTGCCGCGTCGGTGTCGACCAGCACGGATGCCTCGTTGGTCATCACCTCCTTGAGGATCGCGGCGACGGACTTCCGCTTTGCGAACCACTGCCGGCGGATCTTCGTCAGCAGCCTGGTCGCATCGCTCTTGTCGAGCAGGATCGCCCGCGTCGACCAGCGATAGGGGAAGGCAAGCGCATTGAGATCGTCGAGGACCCCCGGAAAGGTAGTGGTCGGGAACCCGATGATAGTCAGCGTGCGCAGGTGGATGTCGCCCAGTCGCGGCTCCAGTCCACCGGCAAGCGGCTGGTCGACCAGAAGTGCATCGAGATGCATCGGTGTTTCCGGAACCCGGACACGATGACGCCTGGTCGAGACCGTCGAGTGCAGATAGGTCAGCGTCTCGCCGTCGGCGAGCCATGCAGCCTCTGGAACAAAGCCTTCGAACAGATCCAGCACACGGTCGGTACGGTCGACAAAGCTCTTCAGCAGTTCCCGGGGATCGACGCCGCTCCTTTCCCGGCCTTCGTAAAGCCAGCTCTCCATCCGCGAGAGGTCCTCGGCCGGCGGCAGCCAGACGATGCTGAGAAAATAGCTGGTCTCGAACAGCTCTCCGTCCGGCTGGCGACCGCTCCACTGCAACGGGCCTCGGCCGCTCCTGCTCTCGAACTGCTCGCGCCGTTCGATGTCGAGAAGCGCAGATGCAGAATCGGGGAACCGGCTGTCAGGATAGTCGGTGGCCGGGTTGCGCTGCG
>NZ_RZRP01001358.1:0-993 GCF_003997795.1 Mesorhizobium sp. M7A.F.Ca.US.005.03.2.1
AGTTTCAGCGGCCCGGCCGGAGCGCCGGCCAGCACCTCGTCGCGGATACGCGCATAGTCGGCATCGGTCATGTGAACCATGCCCGGCGTCAGCCCGGCATCCTCGACAGCACGCATAGTGCGCGCGACCAACGCCTCGGTCAGCGCCATCGGCGTGTTGCGCGGCACGGACTTGCGCGGCGATATGGCAGAAATCGGCTGGTTCATTTCATACCCTCTACCGTCGCCGTCATGTTGCCGAAGGCAGAGGGATTCTCAAGGGTCCATGTGACCGGCGCAAAATTCAACGGCCGATGCCGGGCGGGTGACCCTCCCGCCCGGCATCCAATCATTCTAGTGCTTGGTGCTCTTGCCGCCGATGGGGATGCGCCTCATCTTGTTCTGTGCCTTCTCGGATTTCGGCAAGGTGACGAACAGCACGCCGTTGCGGAAATCGGCAGCGACCTTGTCTTCTTCGACTTCGAAGCCGATCGGAATGCGACGTTCGAAGCGGCCGTAGAATCGCTCGGAGAACTGACGTTCCTTGTCGTCGGTTTCGGCGTGTTTTTCACCGCGCAACGTCAGGACGCCGTCATCGAGCAACACCTCGATGTCCTTTTCCTCCATGCCGGGTATCTCGGCGGTCACGCGGATTTCCTTGTCCGTTTCCGAGATTTCCACGCTAGGCCAGCCACCGCCCGCTGAAGAGAGCCTGCCCAAGGATGGAAGACGTGAACCGAAACCGCGGAACATGTCGTCAACAAGGCGGTTCATCTCGCGATGCAGGCTCATGAATGGGTCCTGATCGCGGTCGCCTGAGAGGGTCGGAACCTGGTTTGGATCGCGACCCCATGGCATCAGATCACGAATGGTCATTGCATTTGCTCCTTTCTTGATCCTGTCTATCGTTCGTTTGCATGCTCTGGTTGCCATGCTCGGACGATGCGCGTCTGCGCCATTGGCGCTCCCGTCCAGTTGGGAACGCCTGGATCAGTGGCGGGGGGCTGCGCACCCG
>NZ_RZRP01001359.1:0-993 GCF_003997795.1 Mesorhizobium sp. M7A.F.Ca.US.005.03.2.1
GGTCCAGGCAATCGCCGTTCCGCGCGCCGCTGACCTTGCACGAGCCGGAAGAGATCGCGCATTTCTACCAGACGAGGGCAGCACTTGGGCTTGCTGGCGGCATGCTGATTGCCAATCCTGTGCCGGAAAACCAGGAAATCCCGGCTGCGGAGATGGCGGGCTATATCGACGCCGCGCAGAAGGCCGCCGAGGCACAACATGTCACCGGCAAGGCGGTGACGCCATTCCTGCTGGGAAAGATCCTCGAACTGACCGGCGGCAGGAGCCTGAAGACCAACATCGCGCTGGTGGAAAACAATGCACGGCTGGCGGCGAGGATAGCCAGGGCATTGTAGGGCACGGCCTCCAAGGTCGGCGGGACAGAGGGGGTGCTGTCCCTCCGCTGTGCCAAGGCTGGCGTCACTTCCCCGCCCTTCGCCCCGCCTCATACGCCCGGCGTGCCCAGACCGTCATCTCGTCGGGATCATCAAAAGCGCTGTCGGGAACGCTCCAATAGGGCATGGCGACCAGCTTGCCGTGGCGCGAGCCGGTGTAGGTCCATTGCGTGCAGCCGGCGGCCTCGAACTCGGGGGCGCTTTGCTCGTCGGCTTTCAACAGCAATTCGCCGCGCAGCACGATGGCGACGATGACGCCGTCGAAATAGATGCCCTTGCCGCCGAACAGTTTGCGGATGCTGACAGGGCCGAGACCCTCGAACAGTTCGGCGATGCGTTCATTGTCCATGCCGCGATCATGTCACCGGCATCTGGCCTTGTCATCGCCGCAACCAAAATCATGCTGACAGGTTGAGAGAGGTCGATCGGAGTTTTCCCGCCATGCCGCTTCTGCTGAAAGGGTCCTGCCGCTGCAATGCCGTGCGTTTCGAGGTGGAAAGCCACACGCCGGCGCCGTTCATGCTGTGCTACTGCTCCATCTGCCGCAAGCAGCAAGGCGGCGGCGGCTTCGCCATCAATCTCGGTGCCGACAACGAGACACTGAACATCAGGGGCAAGC
>NZ_RZRP01000135.1:0-10232 GCF_003997795.1 Mesorhizobium sp. M7A.F.Ca.US.005.03.2.1
CCTCGCGGTCGTCCGGCCTGCTGGTCTGGTAGCGAACCGTCATGCGGCAACAGCCGATGGCTTTACACGCCCGCCGTTCGCTCATCCCGAAGCCTTCCTTCAGGCGAGCGACAGCTTTCCGCTTGGCCGCGGGCGTCACCTCAACGCGGCATTGTCGAGCATGGCGTCGGCCAGAAGCCGCTTCAGCCGCGCGTTCTCGGCCTCCAGCGCCTTCAGTCGCCGAGCCTCGGAGACATCCATCCCGCCGAAGCGGGCCTTCCAGTTGTAGATCGAGGCGTCGCTGACCCCGTGCTTGCGGCACAGATCGGCAACCGATACCCCGGCCTCATGTTCCTTCAAAATTCCGATGATCTGCTCTTCAGAGAAGCGGCTACGTTTCATGTCCTGGTCCTCTCGATGGGCCAGAACCAACTTCAACCCGGACTAGATCAGAGGGGCAAGGTCACGAGCGCTGCGGCCGCAGGCGGTGACGAGAATGTCCTTGTCATGGAAGGGATATCCAGCTCGGAGAGGCCTTGATAGCCTCTTGACGGAGCTCTGTGGAGCTCGGCCCGCACCTTTGACGACTTCCAGTTCGCAACCCGGGCGATCGTGATGGCGCGACAAACTTTACTGATGTGCATCGGCCGGCCGCGGCGAGGTCCACGACCGGCCTTCGCCTTCTTCGGCGGCACTTGCACGCGCGGCATTTACGTCAATATGAAACGGTGTTGTCGGCAAGGAGCGACAATGCAATCGCCGCTTCCCGCAGACGCCAGCCGGTGGTTCAGGCGACCCAATCCATATGTTCTTTCGCGAGCCACCAACGAGCGCCCTGCGACAATGCCGTTTCTTTGGCGCGCTGCAGGTAGTGAAGTCCCGCGTCCCGGCCCACGTCGGACGATTTCATGATCTCTGCCTCAAACATCAGCCTGTAGATTTCAGCTAGGTAAAATCTTTCATGGTTTTTCTCGGAGATGGTCAACGCGATATGGAGATTTCGCTTGGCGTCGTCGTAATTTCCGAACTTAAGCTGAGCCTGCGCTAGTAAAGAATATAGGAACGTTGTTTCAATCTCTTCCTTTGACTGCACTAAAAATTGAATGTTGCTAGACATCTCGTCGAGCGCGCCAATGACGTTGCCGCTCGTCGCGTCCGCCCAGTTTCGCATTATGTTCGCGCGACTCAGATAGATGTGCTCTCCATACTTCCGTGTGTGTTCGACGAGCTCAGAATTCAGTTCGTATATCTTGTCACTTCGGCCCATGCACTGGAACACATAGCAACAGTTGCTGAGAGCCGTCGCCAGGGCGTGGGAGGATTCGGTTCGCGCGCTTAAAACTGCGTTCTCGGCACTATCGGTGGCCATCTTGTCGAAGCCCAATAGCAGGAGTGTCCATGCAAGATAGCTAAGCGTCATACTGGGAAAGCAGTGCACGCCGGATTTCATGCCAGCCGCAACTGTCAAGGCCAGATCGAATTCGGTTCGGGCGTTTTGAAAGTTACCTAACATGAATTCGGCCATTCCCATTCCCTGACATGCACTGGCCATTGCAATCTGATCATTGACCTTTGCCGCCAATATTTTCATCTTTTCAGACGGCCGGATCGATTGGACGATGTTGCCAGCATTGAAATGCAAACCAAACTGCCAAGTAAGCGCTTCAAACGTTTCATTGTCATTTCCAAGGCGCGTGCTGACCTCTTCAGCTCGCACCATGTAGGCAAGTGGGTTCGCTGCAATTCCTTGAGACGCGTTCAGTGCGACGCCGTACGATAAGTAGATAAGCTGCAGATCGGTCAGGATTGGCTCTTCGTTGGGCGATTGCTCAGCCAGCGAAAGCGCTCTTCTGAGCAGCGCCGATGCCTCGCTAGTGGCGCCAGTCCGTAAGGCTCGGCGGCCCGCCGAGAGCCACTTGCGCAGGGCATTCACGGTGTCGTGGGCACATTCATAGTGGTGGGCGACTATTTCATCGGGAACGATGCCATCCCAATGCATCACCAAATGCTCTGCAATGGTTCGATGCATTTGCTGCGAGTCCGATTTGAGCAGGCTCGAATATATGGCGTCGCGCACAAGAGCGTGGCAGAACTCGTAGGAATATAACCCCTCGCTGCGCACCCTGCGAAATATTCTCAGCTCAATCAGCGTTTCGATCTGACGTTTCACATAGTCGAGTTCGACCCCCATGATTGCGGAGAGAATGTTTTCGCTGAAGCGGTCGCCCAGGACTGATGCAAGCTGAGCGACGGATTTGCAATCTCCCGAAGTATCAAATCGCCCCATCAATATTCCATGGAGCGGGTTTGGGATCGGCAACGCTCCGTTCCCTTGTGTCTGGACCTCGCGCAAATCGCTTGTAGCGACACAATGCTCCGTCAACTGCTCGACAAACAGCGGATTGCCGCTGCTGACTCGTTGAATCCGCTCTAGCATGGCATCTGATATCCCTGATCCGCGATTGCTCAACTCTGAGATCAGATATCGTGTCGATTCCGAGTCCAGGCGCGTAAGGGAGAGGAGCGTCATCGACACGCTACGCAACGGGTTGACCGTCGGTCTGCTTGTCAACAATACAAAAACTCTTTCAGTTTCTATAAGATCAATTAGTTTTTGGATGGTTTCCAGCGTTGATTCGTCGCTCCACTGGATATCTTCCACAATAAGCACCAATGCATAAGCGCTCGCCGCCTGCAGAATTATATGGATTAACTGTGATTGGAGCTCTGCTAGCCGTTGTGATGACGGACGGTCACCTACAGAACTTTGGCTCCCTCCAATTAACTCGCAGACATATTCTGCAAGTGAGTCCTCAAATAGGAGGACCTTGCGCAAATAGGCTTGTAGCTTCGTTGCGCGAACTGAAAAATCGTCGGCGTACTCAATGCCCGCCAGACGCTCTACACTATGGATCCAAGGATGTAACGGCGTAGAAATATATTGGCTATCACATTGAAATTTCAAGGTTACAACCGTCAATTTAGGCAGATCCCTGACAAATTCATGGACAAGTCGAGATTTTCCAATGCCCGGCTCCCCGACGATCGTTACCACTTGTCCGTGGCCGTCGCTGACCGCCTTCAAGCGGCTTTTAAGCAGATTAAGCTCTTCGGTTCGCCCGACATACGGGCTGAGATGCAGCGGAACAAAGCGTGAAGCATGTGGAAGTGGATGTTGCGCTTCCCAGACCGTGTAACTCTGGGAGAACCCCTTCAAACTGAGCGTCCCGGACGACCGAAAGGAGAACTTCGAGGAGCAAAGTCGCATTGTCGAATCGTCCACGAGAATCTGGCCTGGAAGACCGGCTTGTTCGAGGCGAGCCGCCATGTGAGCCGTTGCGCCGAACGCCATCAGACCCTTCTTTCCCTCGCCGTCGGAAGGGGCGTCGACTATCACTTTCCCGGTCGCGACCCCCAGTCTGCAAGTGAATCGATCGACGGAACTCAAAGATTCCAGCATCTCCCGCAACGCTACTGCTGCACTTAAAGCCATGAATGCCGAATCTTCGGATGCGGAGGGGTAGCCAAAAAAAGCCTGAAACCCATCGCCCGTATGGTGACCTATCGTTCCCCCAAAACCTTCAACGAGCGCATCGCAACGTCGAAAATAGGCCTGCAGGATCTCACGAATTCGCTCGGGGTCCCGCTCCTCTATGAAGGATGTCGAGTTAACGATGTCGACGTGGACAATCGAGATGACACGACGCTGATTGAGAGGAACGCTTACCATTTCGTAAAGTCGTCAAACCTCGCGTAACATGAGACAGAAAGCTAGCTCAACGTTTGGATACATGCCAACTCAAATCATCGACGATGGGATTTGCGTTGTCGGCATTGGTCCTCGTTGGAGGTGGCGTCGAGACTCGGAGGAGACAGTTCTCGATGGCTAATGACTTCGGGTTGCGTCGGCAGGCAATGACGTGTCGATCATCATCAGAGCGCTATACAAACCACACGGGGCAGGAAGCCGATCCAAAAAAGCGGGATCGTTTCCTGTTGGCAGCTTCCCTCGGCCGCGCTCGCGCATGGCGAAGGCCGACACCAAGGTGCAACGCGGCACCTCCTCGGAACGATCGTGGCTGCCGCGCGAGTCTTGCCGTCGATGGTCACCATTGCGAGAGCGCCCGCAAGCCCCTCGATCTTAGCAAAATGGCCAAAACAGCCGCGGTCGCGGCTTGTCGGCGACATTAAACATCGCTGCATTCTCCGAGTGAACGCGGCCCATACAATCAGAACGAACGCCATCCCGAAAACGTCGATATCCGAGTTCAATGCCGTGCGGCGGCCTTCGTCCACTTTTGTAAGATTGATCCATCTGTGTTACCGGTGCTACGGTTGGTCGGTATTGATGCTCGTGTTGCGATATGGGCCGCGGTTCCCGGATGCATGAGGTGAATTAAGCGCCAACTGGTATTCTATCGCGGCATCGACGCAACTAAGAGTGCGCTATTCATTCTATGTCGAAACCAGGGGAAGTATTGATCAGATCTCGGTGGAGGAAAGCGATGGCTGGCGGTAAGGGTAAAACGATTGAGAGCGTAACTGCGGAAGTCAATCGACTGGGCAGCTTGCTCAGCAAACAGGCGCAGCAAATCATCTCCATGAGCTCACGCTTGCATGACCTTGAGTTGATGTTAAGTGGCAACCTCGATCTCACGCTCACATCCGAGGCTGTTCGGCTAGCAGGCAAGGGCAGCAAGGGCAAAGGCGAGCGCGGCAAGGGTAAAGGCAAGGGCGGCAAGGGTAAAGGAAAAGGCGGCAATCCTACCCGGCCGCAGGACAGGCGTGATCCAGGCACCGGCGACGAACTTGTGTCTTAATGCACTCGCTGCGCTCCGCAGCGGCGTTTCGGGGAATTAATGTGTGGGATGGGAACCAAGAAGCGTTGTGGGAAAGCGTCTCGAAGGCGGGCTCGTTTGATCCCAGCATAGATCTGTCCCGGATAGATTATGATCGCATGATGGCGCGGTATGTGCCGCCTCAAGAGTATTCCAGAGAGCGTCTGTTCGAGGCGATGGCAAACCGGGAACCGGCGGTTTTAGTGGGCCATCCCTCACCCGTGAGGTCTCCTCTCGATGTGCTCGGCTTGCGTGATGCCGCCCACTGCATTGTTAAACGAATGGCCGAGAGCAGCGATGAGGCGACCTACTCCGTTGTGATGCGCGCCGAAGGGCGCAGGGTGCAACTTCGGCCATGCGAAATTGCTGAATTGTGGCAAAAGCAGACTGAAGTCTTCGGTATATCGGATTTATACATCCGGAATACATTTATGGAGGAGCTTATCGATCCTTCGAGGCTCAGCAGTTTTAATTTGCTGCTCAAGGCTTCAGACAAGGCAAGAAGCCAGGAGATGTTTAGCTTCGTCATCAGTGCCGAAGGCATGGTTACAGACTCTCATTCGGATGATCCTGACAGCAGCAACTTTTGCCTAGAGGGAAGGAAGCTCTGGATCTTCTGGGATACGTACGCCGGCTTGGCAGCTGGCCTTCAGGACGTGGAGCGCTTGCTTCTGACAACGAGTCCGCAGTTCGACATGAAGGTTTGGCTTTCCATGCCGAGCGCGCGTTGGTGCATTGTCGGTCCCAACGACACACTGTTTCTTCCAGCCAACTTCACGCATAAGGTCATCACGCTCGAACATTACGTGGGTGTGGGCGGCTTTTACGTATCTCTGCCGAACTGCCTTTCTCTGATAGCAGATTGGATCTATAGGGGCCCATTGTGGTCCAAGCTCGACAGAAAAAGCAGCAAGGCAATGCTTATTGGCGACATCGCTTTGGCCGTACAAAAAACAATCTTACGCCTGCGAGATTGCGATCTCGCTATAGGACAGGCTCTTGGATACGACTTTCTTGAGTTGGCGGCGCAAAATGTGATCCGGCGTTTGCCACAGAGCCAAATGGCGATGTTGTGGTCCGATCCGCGATTCCGGAATATCGCTGACAATATAGCCGCGCCTTGGCCATTTTCGAACAATGTGCCTCTGGCGTTTCAGCTTGGGAAACAGTCCATCCCGGAGCATTTGCAACAGACGACGGCCCGACACCGTTTCAATCGAGTTCCGTAACGGACTTCGCTCTCACGGCATCAAGGTTCCCTTTTTGCCGTTTTATTCCAGAACGGTGAAATCCATTGCAGCGCGACTACGAGGTGGCCCGTTGTAATTGATGGTTATTTCAGCGCCGGCACAAATACGACGAATAGCGCTGAATGTAATAGTGAGCTCCGTCCCGATACTGAATTTCGCATTCGGAAGAAAGCTATGGTTGTAAAGAGACCCATATCCGAGAGCAATAGCCATTATTCCGTCTTCCCAGTTAAATACGTAGTCAAATAATCCAAAGTTAGAATTCCAGGCATGTACCTCTGCCACCGGAATTATAATGACAGGAACCACCTCAATAACTGATCCTTTCTTGATCTCTTCGCGCGCATAGACGCCGCGCCCCTTTCCTTTTGCCCACCTCATCTCGACTTGGTGGCTATGCCGTAAGGTTGATTTGGCTCTCATTCTAACACCGACAGCCATGAATAACCGATACGCCATCGCGTCGGGACACGGCACAATAGCTTTGCATCAGCGGTATTTCTTGAACCATTCCAACACCGTTGAATGGTAATACTGGCTCCGTTCCGTACTCCAATTCGTATGATTTTGACCCGGAAATACAACCAGTCGACTTTCAATCCCGTTCAGCTTAAGCGCCTGATACATAAGCTCAGAGTTGTATATAGGGACGTTCCAATCCGCATCTCCACTAAGAAATATTGTTGGCGTCCGCACTCTGTTCACGAAGTGAATTGGAGAAACCGCATCGTAGAATTGACGATGGCGCCAAGGCGACCCCAGTTCCCACACATACCATTTCAACCACATGTCGGGCCCGAAATCGGCGGCGACAAAACTGCCGCCCGCCCCCGATGCTGCCGCGCGAAACTTCGTCGGCGCCCGCCCGATGACGCAGTTCGTCATATAGCCTCCATAGGAATAGCCGGTAACGAACAACTTTTTCGGATCGACTTGACCTTGCGCTATCACTTGATCAAGAGCAGAGAGAACGGCAGGTTTGGCGGTGCAACCCCAGTTGCGGAAGATACGAGACACAACCACCTGTTGTTGCCCGAGGGAACCAGGCGGATTCGGTTCGATCACTATAAAGCCGCTCGCAGCATAGAGCTGTGATACGATATCAAAGCCGAAGTGAAATTGCTCGTCCTGAGGCCCCCCATGGATATTCAGTATAGCCGGATACTTCCGCTTCGGATCAAAATCCGCGGGCTTCGTGACGAACATGTCGAATGCTGTCCCGTCTGCAGCTCGCGCCGACATGTGAGTCTTCGATGCCACGTTAATCCCATCTAGGTAAGCTCCATAGAAATTTGTAACGGAACCGAATTTTCCAGCAGATGGAACAACGTAGACTTCGGAGGCTGTGTTAAGTGCGCTCATCACCGCGACAGGCTGGTTGTCATGATTCACATCGAAACTCGTAATGAAGAGATCGCCGCTTAACACGTCCTCAGAATTGTAGGTCTTAAGTGAGACACGCGCGAGGTACTGACCACCCGACCTTGCGTAGAGATAGTATAAAAAATTTCCGTCGTACGAGAAGCGAAATGCCAGTACGTTCTGTCGAGAACCGTGCGTGAGGATTATTTCTCTTCGAGTGGTGACAGATACTATAGCTAATCGTTTGACAGCGTATGGACCGTGGCGTTCGGCGGCTGATAGATAGGCTATGCTTTTTCCATCGTTACTCCATGCCGGGGAACGCCTGTCCGCCGAACCGCGCGTCAAGCGCATTGCAGAGCCACCCTTTCCATCGTTTGCCGAGGTGATCCAGATTTCGCTGCGATATCTTAGTTCACTCGGGTATTCACGAATAAACGCAACGCGGCCCCCATCAGGAGACCAGGCCGGCTCCGAGTCTTCATTCAGACCTGCCTTACCATTTGGCGTATCACCAGTAAGCTGAACCAGAGCGTCCGATTCGAGCACTTGCGTAAAGATACGATCCTGCGAATTTTCTGATACGTAACCGCCACCGTCCGCCTTGAATTGAACTGCGTTTACTACAATGGGCTTGGGCTCAGTGCTTGGACCGCAATCTTGATCCGATTGAAGGCTGTAGATGGCGTGCGCTTGCGAGCATTGAGGACTACACCCGCAGGAGTTGCTCGCATTCCTTCTCCTGATATCTTTGTCTATGGCCGTGGCTAATTTTGCTCCGGAAAATAGCAATCTCTTTCCGTCAGGCGAGATATTTAGATCTCCAAAGTAATTTCCGATGTATTTCCGATCATATATAGACGCATTCAAACCGACTATGTCGACATAAATGATATATACGTTCATATCTTTATCTACGAGTAGGTAACTCAGCTTGTGGGCCTGAGAGTCCCAGCGCGGGGACCAACTCACCTCGGGTTCATTTAAAACCGGCTCGCCGCTCGAAGAAATTACGGAAATCCTGTTTGCACGTACAAACGCTATGTAGTTGCCATCCCCCGTAACTCGTAAATCTGTCGGTGGTTGCATGCAATCATAATCGTCTATACCGACGTTTCGTCGGTGATTACTAGACACAAAGTTCCTATCAGGACAGGTAACCGTCGACTTCTTGATACGAATTGAATTTAAATCCTCGGCGAATCCAAATTTCATACATAGCGTCAACAATATCACGAGAGCTGCACAGGCTTTTTTCTTGAAACCATAGGGTCCCGTTCCGCCCATGATCATTCTCCTTAGCCCAATCGCGAGTTGGTTCGCGTACAGAAGTCCGAAGGTGAATATACGCTTCTCCAAATCTGATGCCCAGAGAACCTTGGAGACGCCTCACGCCCCCACTTTAGAGACATCCATAGCGTGCGACCTAGCAGGTGCCGGCCGTGTGGATGGATTTCGCAAGTGGTGAGCTTCGTTTGGTGAGCTTCGTCGATGATCGAACGTACCCCGTGGGCCGCTTCGTTCTCTGTAGATCCGCGGCGCGAGGGCTGGGCCTCCGGCTAGACGATCCAACTCGGCAAATATCGTCCTCATCAAGAGCTTGTGTGGCGTGCCAATCCTACCTGGGGATCGAATTGCAGCAATGGCGCTCTCGCGGAACCATAGAGTGTCACTGTCGCGGGCCATGGAAGCTATTGGCGTTGCCTTCAGCCTAAAGGCGGGAAGTTTGCCCAATAAAGCGCTCGGCCATATTAGGAACCCCTTGTGAATTCCTTCACATACAAATTCTCCGCTCGGCGTACAACAGACGTCAGAACAGGCAATTTAGCCTCTCTTGCGGATAGATCTAGTAAAATAGCAAAGATCAAAATCCAAAGAGGAAGTTGGCCTTTGAGACTAAGCCAATTCCGTTCTCATCACAGATTTTTGTGGTGCCAACAACCAAGGGAGAGAAACATGTATAAGCTCGTTATGACTGCGTCTGCATTTCTGGTCTTCACGACACCTTCGTTCGCGATCGACTCCACCTTCGTCCACAGCCTTCGTGCCGACAATGGTGACTTCGAAACCCCGGGTGAGTTCAAGGGTCAACATTCAATGGCTTCTGAAGAAGCGTACGGCTTCCAGACAGGATCGATCGGGATCGCGGGTGGCGCTTCGAACTCCAAGTGCATAGGGGTCAGCCCAAGAGAGTACGACCCTCTGGGCCCGGATTGCCGGAACTGAGATCCAGATAGGGGCGGTGGTTAGCGCCACCGCTCCGCTTCCCAAAGCGGGTCGCGACATTCCTATGGACTTTAGTAGGACCCGACAATAGGTCGCGCGACAGCACTGGCAGAACCCGATCCATCCTGGGAACAGGTGATCTTGCTTCGTCACCGCGCCGGGAGGACGATTTGTTTACCCGGAGCCGGTCTTCATTGCACAATCTGATTTCGCAGCGCCGATACTCGCGCTCGCCTCTTGTGAATAGGCGACATCAGTCGCCGTCGTGCGACTCGGCGATGTGACGAAGAGCACCGGCGTTCCTTATTCGCAGGCCACCACGCTTGATTGCGATGATCGAACGGTTGCGCCAGTCGTTGAGCGTCTTATTGACGGACTCTCGCGTGGCGCCCAGGAATTCCCCCAGTTCGGACTGGGAGATCGGTATCCAGCCTGATCCATCCGCTATGACGCCTGCTAAAAAGACCAGTCGCTTCGCCAGTCTGGCCTCGATGCCAAAGAAAGCCTGATCCCCGAGTTCGCCGCTGACCCAACGCAGCCGTGCGCACAACAGTTCAATCATGGCGCGTGCCAGAGG
>NZ_RZRP01001360.1:0-991 GCF_003997795.1 Mesorhizobium sp. M7A.F.Ca.US.005.03.2.1
GCGTGAAGGCTGCGTTGATGACCGGCACCTGATCGGGGTGGATCGCCATCTTGCCGGTGAAGCCATCGCGTTCGGCCTCGGCGCACTCCGCGGCGAAGCCCGCCATGTCGCGAAAATTCGGGAAGACGGTGTCGATCGCCGCGACCTCCGCCGCACCGGCGGCGAGTATGGTCATGGTGCGAGCGTGACGGAACACGTCCGTGTAGCGGCCACGCTCGTCGCGAGCCGAGCGCGCACCGAGCGCCGCCGACAGGTCTTCCGCGCCCCAGGTGAGCCCGGCAAGCCGCGCGCTGGTCCCGGCATAGGTTGCCGCCGCCAGCACGCCTGCCGGCGTTTCGGTGATGATCGGCAGGATCTTGATCGCGCCGTCGGCCAGGCCGTTTTCGGCCTCGCGCACCCTGAGTTTTGCCGATAGGTGCTGCACATCCTGGCCGCCGTTCGACTTGGGCAGCATGATGCCGTCGGGTTTCGCCGGAACCAGCGCCGCCAGATCGTTATCCGTCAGCCCGGTCGCGAGGTCATTGACCCTGACATAGATGGCGGAAGTCGTTTGTGCCCTGCGTTCCAGGATGAAGCGCGCCGCTACGCCGCGCGCCAGCGCCTTGTTGTGCGGCGCCACGGAATCCTCGAGGTCGACGATGACCACGTCGGCGCCGGCACCAAAACCCCTTTCCAGCTTCCTCTCGGAGTCACCGGGGACGAACAGCAGCGAGCGCATGATCAGGCTGCCTTCTTCAGCATCATCGCTTGCCTGGTGCATTTGGCGACGAGATCGCCATGCTGGTTGTAGGCGCGATGCTCGAATTCGACGATGCCGCGATCGGGCTTCGACCTGGACTCGCGCACCGAGATGACTGTCGTCTCGACGCGAACGGTATCGCCATGGAAGACCGGATGTGGAAACACGGTTTCCTTCATGCCGAGATTGGCCACCGTGGTGCCGACGGTGATGTCATTGACCGAAATGCCGATCATCAGCCCGAGCGTGAAC
>NZ_RZRP01001361.1:0-989 GCF_003997795.1 Mesorhizobium sp. M7A.F.Ca.US.005.03.2.1
GCTCCAGTCGGTTTCGAGAAAACGCGTCGGCGCGATATCCCAGCCGTAGAGGATGGCGCCGGTTGGCGCCTGGACGTCGCCATCCTCGGACAGCGCCCGCAGCACCTGGTCCCTGATATCGCGTATGTCGGCGGCCCGTGCGCGGAAATAATCCTGGTCTGAAGCGTCGTAGCCGGCAATCTCGGTATCAAGCGCTTGCCGCCAGGCTTTGTCGGCTGGCAGGCCGGTGCGGATCGCGGCAAAGGCCGGGCTGCTCAGCGCATCGTCTTGCAGCATGGCGATCTGAAACTCGAGAATGTCGGCGGCATCGCCCTCGGCCATCTCGCTCAATGCGGTGAGACGGCTTGTCGCGACGGCGATTGCGGCTTCGAGCGCGGCCTTCTCGTCGTCGGCTGTTTGTTTGCCGACATAGGATACGACAGTCTGGTCGAGGTCGAACAGTGGCCCCTCGGCATAGCCGGCCGACGCCGAAATGCCTTGCAGTCTAAGCGGTTCGGACATGGTCCGCGCCTTCGTCGAAATCGCGCCGCACCAGTTCGACCAACGCGTCGACGGCATCATTGGCGCCGTCACCGCTGGCCCTGATGTGCAGCACGGTGCCCTTCGGCGCCTTGGCCGCCATCACCTTGACGATGCTCTTGGCGTCGAACCATGGTCCATTGGCGGCGAGCGCGATCTCCACCTCGGCGGCAAAACTCTTGGCCAGCTTGGTGAACTTCACCGAAGGACGCGCGTGCAGACCCACCTCGTGGGTGATCACAACGGTCGCTTCGGCGGATGCGGACATGTCTTTCAAAATTCCCGTTCGTTCACGACGGCGACAATTCATGTGCCGTCGCCACCACTTCCCGCAGCGAGGCGCCGCCGGAGGCCTCGGTCGCACAAGATCATAGTCTGCAACGCGCCGATCGTCGAAGGCGCGGTGATGGCAGCGACCGAGGCCTCCGGCGGCGCCTCGCTGCGGGAAGTGGTGGCGACGGCACATGAAT
>NZ_RZRP01001362.1:0-981 GCF_003997795.1 Mesorhizobium sp. M7A.F.Ca.US.005.03.2.1
ATGGTGCGCAGTAGAACGGATTTGCCAGCGCCCGAGGCGCCGACAAATCCAAGGATTTCGCCGCGCCTTATGTCGAGCGACAGTCTGTCGAGGATAAGCTTGTCGGCAAAGGAAACGCTGATGTCGTGCGCGGAAAGCACGATATCGCCCTCGCCCGCGTCATCCGCCAATGCACCCGCCCTTTTCCTGTTTCGCAGCTTCATCTCAGAACTCGATCGCTGCGTAGAACATGGCAAAAAGCCCGTCGAGGATGATGACGACGAAGATCGACTTCACCACAGAGGCGGTGACGTGCTGGCCGAGCGATTCGGCGCTGCCGCCGACCTTCATGCCTTCGACCGAGGCAATCGTGCCGATGATCATGGCCATGAACGGCGCCTTGATCAGGCCCGCAAAGATGGTGCTGAGATCGATGGCGACACGCAGCCGGTCGATGAAGGCGGCGGGTGGAATGTCGGAATAGAGCCAGGCAGCCAGGATGCCGCCGCCGAGTGCGGCGAAATTGGCGATGATGGTCAGGCACGGCAAGGCGATGACCAGCGCCACAAGGCGCGGAAAGACCAGGACGCCGATCGGGTTAAGTCCGATGACCTTCAGCGCGTCGACCTCCTCGCGCATCTTCATCGAGCCGATCTCGGCGGTGATCGCGCTGCCGGAGCGGCCGGCGATCATGATCGCCGTCATCAGCACGCCGAGTTCGCGCAGGATCAGCACGCCGACGAGGTCGACGACGAAGATATCGGCGCCGAAATAGCTGAGCTGATAGGCGCCCTGCTGGGCAACGATGGCGCCGACGATCGCCGACATCAGCACCACCACCGGAATGGCGCCGACGCCCATACGGTCGATCTGGTTGAAAATCGCCGCCGGGTTGACGGCATGGCCACGGCCGAGCTTCATCTGCGCGCCACGGATGGTGGCGCCGAGGATGTTCATCGACGCGAGAAAATCGTCGCGCATCTCGTAGCCCCGGCGGCCAAC
>NZ_RZRP01001363.1:0-979 GCF_003997795.1 Mesorhizobium sp. M7A.F.Ca.US.005.03.2.1
GCCCCTACGGGCTCGCCGCATCGCTGTGGACCGACAGCCTGTCGCGCGCGCACCGCATCGCCGGGCGGCTGCAGGCCGGCACAGTTTCCGTCAACAAGGTCGACGCTCTGAGCCCGATGACGCCGTTCGGTGGTTTCAAGCAATCCGGCTTCGGCCGCGACCTGTCGCTGCATGCGCTCGACAAGTACACCGCGCTCAAAACGACATGGATCAAATACTGATGGGCGCCTAAAGCGCATCGCGATCGAACGGATTCAAGCGATGCGCTTTAGGCCTTTGCTCCATGCATGTCGTTTGCGCAAAACCGGGGCCACTTTTGCGCGACATGCATTAGGCTTGATCGAAGCCCTCAAACCGGCAACATAGCCAGCCATGCCGCTACGCTTCACGCTCAGACAGCTGGAATATTTCGTTGCCGTGGGCGAAGCCGGCTCCATCGCCAAGGCGGCCGAGCAGGTCAATGTGTCGCCGCCATCGATTTCGGCCTCGATCGCGCAGTTGGAAACCGAGTTCGGCGTCCAGCTTTTTGTCCGCAAGCATTCGCACGGCCTCTCGCTCACCGCCGGTGGCCGCATCTTCCTCAAGGAAGCCGCCCGGCTGCTCAACGATGCCGATGCCTTGCATGACGTCGCCGGCGATTTTGCCGAGAAGGTGCGCGGCCCGCTGGCGGTGGGATGCCTGCTGACCTTTGCGCAGATCGTGCTGCCGGCGCTGCGCATGCGGTTCGAGCGCGCTTATCCCGATGTGCGCGTGCGCCAGTTCGAGCGCAATCAGGGGCAATTGCTTGAGATGCTGCAGCGCGGTGAAATCGACCTCGCCCTGACCTACGATCTCGAACTGTCGCAGGACATGACCTTCGAGCCGCTGATGTTGGTGCCGGCCTATGTCATGCTGCCGGCGGGCCATCGTTTCGCGGCCAAGGCGTCGATCACGACGGAGGAACTGGCCGACGAGCCGATGGTGCTGCTCGACCTGCCGT
>NZ_RZRP01001364.1:0-978 GCF_003997795.1 Mesorhizobium sp. M7A.F.Ca.US.005.03.2.1
GCTTCGAGCATGGCCATACTCAAAAAGTGCGCTTTGATGTGATCGCCGACGTGCTGCAAATCACCGACCATCCCGAGGACATGCGCCATGTGTTCTCCTACGACATCATCATGGACGGCATTCGCACCATCGTCGCGCGGGGCCATATCCAGCTCAGCGAGGCTTTGGCCGAGCAGGTGGCAGCGCACGTGCTGGAGAACCAGCGTGTCGTGCGCGTCACGGTTAGGGTCGAAAAGCTCGAGCTCGGCCCTGGCGGCGTCGGCGTTGAGATCGAACGCAAGCGCCAATCGGCGGGACGCGGTGCTGCCTCCGGCATTGCTGGCCGAAAAGACCGAAGCGTTGTTTTCCGGCCGCGCCAGGAGCGCCCCGAAATGCTTCGACGGGCCATCGTCAAGCTTGGCGGCAGCACGGCCCATGCGGCGGAGATGAAGAGCTGGATCGCAGCGCTGGCGGGTTCCAGGCTGCCGATCGTCATCGTGCCCGGCGGCGGGCTCTTTGCCGATCATGTGCGCGAGACGCAGACCAGCATGGAGTTTTCCGACACCGCCGCTCATGCCATGGCGATCCTGGCCATGGAGCAGTTCGGCCATGTCATCCTCGACCGGGACGAAAGGCTGGCGCCGGCACGGTCGCTGGACGAGATCGGGCGAGTGTTGGAGGCGGGGAAGATTCCGGTGTGGCTGCCGTCGTCACTGGCACTGGCGGCGCTGGATGTTCCGGCCTCCTGGGACATTACCTCCGATTCTCTGTCCGCCTGGCTTGCCGGCAAGCTTGGCGCAAACGCGCTGTTGCTTGTCAAGCAGACCGGTGCATTCTTCGACAGCGATACCGCTGACAGCCTGAGGGCCCGAGGCATTGTCGACCCAGGCTTTGCCGCCATGCTGCCCGACGGCATCGATTTCCATCTCGCCGGTCCGAAGGATGCTGCCGGGGCCGGCGCGATGCTCGCGTCGGGCAAGCTGCCCGGCATCCGGATAG
>NZ_RZRP01001365.1:0-970 GCF_003997795.1 Mesorhizobium sp. M7A.F.Ca.US.005.03.2.1
AGACGAACAGCATGGTGCCCTCGTACTGCGAAAGTGCCGTGATCAGCATCTCCTTGGTGGCGATGTCGAGATGGTTGGTCGGCTCGTCCAGCACCAAAAGGTTGGGCGGGTCGAACAGCATCAGCGCCATCACCAGCCGCGCCTTCTCGCCGCCTGACAGCACACGGCATTTCTTCTCGATCTCGTCGCCGGAAAAGCCGAAGCAGCCTGCGAGTGCCCTGAGCGGCGCCTGGCCGGCCTGGGGGAACGCGTCTTCCAGTGTCTGGAACACAGTGCGCTCGCCTTCCAGCACCTCCATGGCGTGCTGGGCGAAATATCCCATCTTGACACTTGGGCCCCGCGCGACCGTGCCGGTATCGGGCTCGGAAGCGCCGGCGACCAGCTTCAGAAGCGTCGACTTGCCGGCGCCATTGACGCCCATGATGCACCAGCGCTCGCGGCGGCGGACCTGGAAGTCGAGCCCCTCATAGATGCTGCGGCTGCCATAGCCCTTGTGGACGTTCTTCAGCGTCACGACATCCTCGCCGCAGCGCGGCGCCGGCAGGAAATCGAAGGACACGGTTTGACGGCGCTTCGGCGGCTCGACGCGGTCGATCTTGTCCAGCTTCTTCACCCGGCTCTGCACCTGCGCGGCATGCGAGGCGCGCGCCTTGAAGCGCTCGATGAAGGCGATCTCCTTGGCCAGCATCGCCTGCTGGCGCTCGAACTGAGCCTGCTGCTGCCTGTCGGCGATCGCCCGCTGCTGCTGGTAGAATTCGTAGTTTCCGGAATAGGCGGTCAGCGAACCGGCGTCGATCTCGACCACCTTGTTGACGATGCGATTCATGAACTCGCGGTCGTGCGAGGTCATCAACAGCGCGCCATCATAGTTCTTCAGGAAGGATTCCAGCCAGATCAGGCTCTCCAGGTCGAGATGGTTCGACGGCTCGTCGAGCAGCATGGCGTCGGGCCGCATCAACAGGATGCGGGC
>NZ_RZRP01001366.1:0-968 GCF_003997795.1 Mesorhizobium sp. M7A.F.Ca.US.005.03.2.1
GGATGGAGACGGAGGGGGATCATACCCGTTATCGTGGATGCCGGCGCTAACGTTGGCTACTCGTCGATTTTCCTCAGAGACCAGTATCCTGATGCTGTGGTGATGGCCATCGAACCGGATCGCCAAACGCATGAAGTCTTACTCTCGAACTGCGCCGGTCTAGAGCGGATTATGTCTGTTTACGGCGCACTCTGGTGCCACGAGGGCGAAGTTGCACTTGTCAACAGCGAGCGCCCATCGTGGGCACGGGGCGTGGCAGACGGAGAAGGCGTGCCGTCGGTCACCTTACGGGGCCTTCTTGCCAGACTGCCCAAGGCGAAATTGCTGATGCTTAAGATGGACATTGAAGGCGCGGAGCTGGAGGCAACGCGAGACTGCGGCAAGGTCCTCAAGCATGTGCCGTGCATCATCGTGGAACCACACGACTTTATGTTTCCCGGCCGAGGCTGCCTCACTTTCGTCTACTCGCTTTTGAGCGGAAGGAAGATCGACAGCCTCGTCAACGGCGAGAACCTCATATTCATTGCCTCGGAACTCCTGGCAGCACCGGCAGCCTCACGGCGGCCGACGACCGGGGGAAAGCGAGCGTTGCCGGTGCGCGCGGCCAAGGCTGTGCCTTAGCGGCCGCGCCAGGAGCCGATATCTGCGGTCGTCAAGGTTCGGTGTAGACGACCTTCGCCAACTACGGTTCGGCACGAACACCGTATCTCAGGATCGTCGCATCAGGAGCGACCCAGTACCTGCCTCAAACCCGTCTTGCTCACGTCCGAAGCAGGAAGCGGGAAAGGTTCGACTTGGCCCGCGGTCTTGTCCAGATACTGCATCAATGCCGTCACCAGATGGTAGAAGATGCTCGCCGGCACCTCCGTTGCCAGTGACCTTCCGCGCTCGTCAATCCTGTCGATCCACAAGCCAAGCGGCGCGGGATCGATGTGCCATCTGAACAGGCGCGCGACACGGGCTTCGAT
>NZ_RZRP01001367.1:0-968 GCF_003997795.1 Mesorhizobium sp. M7A.F.Ca.US.005.03.2.1
CGCGCACATCGGATGCCTTTTCGCCGAAGATGGCGCGCAGAAGCTTCTCTTCCGGCGTCATCGGGCTTTCGCCCTTCGGCGTGATCTTGCCGACCAGGATGTCGCCCGGCTGAACTTCCGCACCGATGTAGACGATGCCGGCTTCGTCGAGGTTCTTCAGCGCTTCTTCCGAGACGTTCGGGATATCGCGCGTGATTTCCTCCGGTCCAAGCTTGGTATCGCGCGCCATGACCTCGAACTCCTCGATGTGGATCGAGGTGAAGACGTCGTCGGCGACGATGCGTTCGGACAGGAGGATCGAGTCCTCGTAGTTGTAGCCGTTCCACGGCATGAACGCGACCAGCACGTTGCGGCCGAGCGCCAGATCGCCGAGCTCGGTCGACGGACCGTCGGCGATGATGTCGCCCTTGTTGACCCGGTCGCCCATGCGAACCAGCGGGCGCTGGTTGATGCAGGTGTTCTGGTTCGAACGCTGGAACTTCATCAACCGGTAGATGTCGACGCCGGACTTGCCCGGATCGAGATCTTCGGTGGCGCGGATAACGATACGCGTCGCGTCCACCTGGTCGACGATGCCGCCATCGGCGCCCGAGTCACGGGCGACGATCGGCTCCATGCCGGTGCCGACGAACGGCGCCTCGGCGCGCACCAGCGGCACGGCCTGGCGCTGCATGTTCGAACCCATCAGAGCGCGGTTGGCGTCGTCGTTTTCCAGGAACGGGATCAGGGCCGCGGCCACCGACACCATCTGCTTGGGCGACACGTCCATCAGATCGACGTTTTCGCGCGGCGCCATCATCACTTCGCCGGCACTGCGGCAAATGACGAATTCGTCGACGAAACCACCGTTCTTGTCGAGCTCGGCGTTGGCCTGCGCAACATGGTGCTTGGCCTCTTCCATCGCCGAGAGATAGACGACGTCATTGGTCAGCTTGCCGTCGACGATCTTGCGGTACGGGCTCTCGATG
>NZ_RZRP01001368.1:0-967 GCF_003997795.1 Mesorhizobium sp. M7A.F.Ca.US.005.03.2.1
CGCCGCCGATCGAATAATAGATGCGCTTGAGCAGCAGGCGGCCGCCGGAATCATAGGCGTAGAACGCCATGCCGTTGGCGTGGCCGGTGAGCGGCGTCTTGCGGTCCAGCACCAGATCGGTGGCCGGATCGAAGCGATAGGTGGGATGGCCGGGCGGCGAAATACGCTTTTCGGCGGCGATGCGGCTGGCAATGCCATCGGCCTGGTCGGGATCGACCGTCTGCGGCGTCAGACCGGCAAGGCCGAGCATGACGGCGCGGTCACTGCCGTGGCCGATGCCGGTATAGGCGAGTGACCCGTGCAGGCTGGCGCCAAGGCGGTCGACCTTCACACCCGCCGGGCGCGGCCAGTCATTTCCCGCGACCTCGTCGAGAAACCGCGCCGCGGCGGTCATCGGTCCCATCGTGTGCGAACTCGAGGGTCCTATGCCGATCTTGAACAGGTCGAAAACCGAAAGGAACACGCGGCGTTGTCTCCTGGAGTCAGGTCGAGGACTACATATAGGAATTCCCACGATGTTTCCGCTCTTTTGGAAATCGCGGCGCTGCACCCGCCGACCTTGTTTGCTCCGGCAGCGACATTGGCACGATCGCTGTATGCGGACATCGAAGCGATCGCGCTGAATGTGATAAATTCAGGCCATGGGCGATTCCCTCGATCTTTCGACAGCCGATCTCGCGGCGCTGGCCTTCTTCCTCGTCGCGTGGCTGCTGCACACGTTTGCCTCCGACGGCAAGCTTGTCAGCCGGGTGTCGCTGACGACGGCGATGAATGCACAGCGGCAAGCCTGGATGCGGACCATGGCCGAGCGCGAGATCCGCATCGTCGACACCGCCATCATGAGCGGGCTGCAGCAAGGCACCGCCTTCTTCGCCTCCAGCTCGCTGATCGCGATCGGCGGCTGCTTTGCCCTGCTCGGCGCGTCCGACCGGGTTCTTGAAGTGCTCAGCGACCTGCCTCTGGGTGG
>NZ_RZRP01001369.1:0-961 GCF_003997795.1 Mesorhizobium sp. M7A.F.Ca.US.005.03.2.1
CTTGCCACCTATGCCGGCGGTGCGTTCTCCGGCGGCGACCCGGCAACGCTGTCCGCGCTGCACCGAAAGCTGGTCACAGATACCCAGACGCTCGGCGAGATGCGCGCCTATGCCAGGCTCGAGGCGCCGAGCTTCGCGCCGCGCGCGCATCCGGTCCGGCGCACCATCGGACAACTGCTCTCGGCGCTGTCGGCGGCACGTGCGTTGCATTCGCATGCCGCTCCGAAGAATGCGGCGCTCATTCCGGTGCGTTCGGAGTTGCAGGCCCTTGTCGGTGAAATGGCCACGAAGCCCGGCGCGCTGGACGACACCACGCCTTGGGTGGCGCGGCTCGACACCATCTCGGCCAAGGCCCGGCAAATGCCCGATGCCTCGACCGACCAGGGCGACGACAGGGTCGGCACGATCACCCGCCTGACCATTGCCGCCGATTTCGCCGATGCGCTCAAGCAGGTGCTGCGCGGCCTCGATGCCCTGCGTGCGCCTGCCACGCGCCCGGCCAGGGGCAGCAGGCAGCCTGCGCTGGTGGTGCATCGCGATTACGCCGGCGCAGCGCGCAACGCGGTGCGCGCTGCCCTTGCGACGCTGCTGGTCGCGGCCTTCTGGTTGACGACGAAATGGTCGGAAGCCGCCGGCACGGTCATTCTCGTCGCCGTCGTGTCGAGCCTGTTTGCTGCTCGCCCCGACCCTGTGCAGGTCGCCTGGGGTTTCTTCAAGGGAACGCTTCTGGCGCTGCCGTTTGCCTTTCTCGTCGGCCAGATCGCATTGCCTGCCCTGCCCGGCTTCGGCTGGTTCATGCTGTTTGTCGTGCCGATCCTGGTGCCGACGGCGCTGGCCATGGCCAATCCACGCTATGTCGGCGTGGCGACGGCTTTCGCCATCAACTTTCTCGCCTTCCTCAGTCCACACCAGGCGATGACCTACGATCCCGGACCCTTCTTCGCCGGTTCGGCGTCGATCC
>NZ_RZRP01000136.1:0-10149 GCF_003997795.1 Mesorhizobium sp. M7A.F.Ca.US.005.03.2.1
TACCTCGCCTATCCCTCGAACCCCGCCTCGTCGGATGTTCTGGATGTCGCGCTCACAGGCCTGCGCACGCTGGCCAGAGACTGGGCCGAAGGGCAGGGCTTTTCGGAAGGCGACCGTGCTCTCAGCATGGCCGGCCAGATCTGACCGGCCAAGCCACGCGGGTGATGGTGACGCTCGCTATGCCGGCTCGGTCACGGCCGCTCTCTGCAGCCTGGCCAGTTCGGCATATGGAATGTGGCAGCGGATCGAATGGCCGGGCTGGGCCTCGCTCAGCGGCGGCTCCTGCTGTTCGCAGATCGGACCGATCTTGCGCGGGCAGCGCGTGTGGAACACGCAGCCCGACGGCGGATTGGTGGCGCTCGGGATTTCGCCGTCGAGACGAATGCGCGCCGTCTCGGTCTGGTCGAGTTTGGGCACGGCCGACAGCAGCGCTTCGGTGTAGGGATGATGCGGCCCGGAAAAGACCTCTTCCGACGGTCCGAGCTCCATGATGCGGCCGAGATAGAGCACGGCGATCTTGTCGGAGAGGTAACGCACCACGGCCAGATCATGCGAGATGAAGATGTAGCTGACGTCTTCCTTCGACTGCAGGTCGGCGAGCAGATTGAGGATGGCCGCCTGCACCGAGACGTCGAGCGCCGAGGTCGGCTCGTCGCAGACGACGATGCGCGGGTCGCCGGCGAAGGCGCGGGCGATGGCGACGCGCTGCTTCAGGCCGCCGGACAGCTGGCGTGGCTTGACGGCAAGATGCCGGTCCGTAAGCCGCACCGAGCGGATAAGGTCGTTGAGACGAGCCTCCAGCGCCTTGCCGGAGAGGCCCGCCAGCCGCTTCAGCGCGCGTCCGATCAGATGCCGGATCGAATGCGATCGGTTGAGTGCGGAGTCCGGGTTCTGGAAGACGATCTGCATCGCCTTGATCTGGTCGTCGCTGCGGTTCTCCAGCCTGGGCGCCAGCGCCTTGCCTTCCAGCTCGATCGTGCCGCCTGCGTCCGGCGGCACAAGGCCGAGCAGCAGCCTGGCGAAGGTCGTTTTGCCGCTGCCGGATTCGCCGACCAGCCCGAGCGTTTCGCCAGGCCGCAGGTCGAGCGACACGTCCTTCACGGCGCGCAGTGCATGGCCATGGCTGGCATAGGTCTTGTTCAGCCCGGTGACGCGCAGCACCGGCGCTGCCGCCGCCCTTGGTACAGGCGCCACATCGCTCGGCGTCGCGCGCGGCAGCGCCTGCGCCTTGTCGTGATGAAAGCAGCGCGACAGCCGGCCGCCCAGATCGTAGAGTGGTGGCAATTCGCTGCGGCAGCGGTCGTCGGCGAGCGCGCAGCGATCGGCGAAGGCGCAGCCCTTGATGTCGACCCCGATGCCGGGCAGGAAGCCGGGAATGGTGTCGAGGCGGCCCTGGTCCTTGCGCTGGCCCCCGCGCGGCAGGCAGCGCAGCAAGGCTACGGTGTAGGGATGGCGCGGGTCGTTGAAGACGACCTCCGTCGGTCCTTCCTCGACCAGCATGCCGGCATAGAGCACGCCGACGCGGTCGCACATGTTGGAGACGACGGCGAGGTTGTGGCTGATAAACAGGATCGAGGCCGACAGTTCTTGCCGCAGCTGTGCGATCAGGTCGAGCACTTCGGCCTCTACCGTCGCATCGAGGCCGGTGGTCGGCTCGTCGAGGATCAGCATCGAGGGATCGTTGGCCAGCGCCATGGCAATCGCCACGCGTTGCTGCATGCCGCCGGAAAGCTGGTGCGGGTAGCGCTGCATGACGCTGACGGGGTCGGAGATGCGCACGCGGTTCAGCATCGCAATCGCCCGGTCGGTGGCCGCTTGTCCCGAAATGCCGCCGAGTTCAAAAATCTCGGTCAACTGACGGCTGACGCGGATCGACGGGTTCAGCGCCTTGCCCGGGTCCTGATAGACCATGGAGACGCTTTCGGCCCGCGCCCGCCTGAGCGCCTCGGCGTCGAGTTTCATCACGTTCTGGCCGTCGAGCGATATCGTGCCGCCGGTGATAGAACCGTTTCTCGGCAGATAGCGCACCACCGTAAGCGCCACGGTGGATTTGCCGCAGCCGGATTCGCCGACCAGGCCATAGGCTTCGCCCTGGCCGATGGTGAGGCTGAGGTTACGCAGCACGGCGCGGTTGCGGCCGGCGACGCGGTAGGCAACCGAAAGATCGGTGACTTCGAGTGCGTTTTCGGCCTTGGCGGAGTTAGTCATTGAGCGCTCCGTGAACGCCGTCGGCGGCCAGGTTGACGCCGATGACCAGCGAGGCGATGGCGAGCGCATCGAACAGCACCGTCCACCAGAAGCCGCCGCCGATCATGCCGTAATTGTTGGAGATCGACAGCCCCCAGTCGGGCGAGGGCGGCTGGATGCCGAAACCCATGAAGGAGAGCGTGGCGACGGCGAAGATGGCATAGCCGAGCCGCACAGTGGTTTCGACCAGGATCGGCGGAATGACGTTGGGCAGGATCTCGACGAACATCGTATGCAGGGCACTTTCATGCCTTAGCTGCGCGGCAGCGACATAGTCGAGTTCACGCTCGGCCAGCACCGCGGAGCGCACGGTGCGCGCGATGATCGGCGCGAAGCTCAAGCCGATGACGACGATGACCGTCGTCTTCGAGGTGCCGAGCGCAACGATCGCCAGCAACGCAACGATGACCACCGGGATCGCCATGAAGGCTTCCAGGATTCGGCTGACGACATCGTCGACGAGGCCGCGAAAATAGCCGGTGACGAGGCCGAGCGCCGTGCCGGCCACTGTCGCCAGCAAGGTCGCCAGCGGGGCGACGGTCAGGATGTCGCGCGAGCCGACGATGACGCGCGAGAAGACGTCGCGGCCGATCTGGTCGGTGCCGAACCAGTGTTCGGAAGAAGGCGGCGCCAGCGCGTTGATGATGTCGTCGGCGAGCGGGTCGTAGGGTGCGAAGTGCTCGCCGAACAGCGCGCAGGCAACCCAGAACAGCACGATGGCGAAACCGACAAGGAATGTTCGCGAGCGCAGCAGCGAGAAGAAGACCTCGGCCAGCGGGCCGCGCGGGCGCGTGTCGTCGGGTGTCGAGGAGGTGGTCTGGATGGTGCTCATTGGTCTGACCCCAGCCGGATGCGCGGATTGAGCACGGAGTAGAGGAAGTCGGCGACAAGAGTGGCCACGGCATAGACGATGCCGATGGTGAGGATGCCGGATTCCAGCATCGGGAAATCCTTGCCGCGCGCGGCAGTGAAGATCAGCGAGCCGATGCCCTGGTAGCGAAACAGCGTTTCGATGACGACAAGGCCGCCGATGAGGTAGCCGGTCTGCGTGGCGATAACGGTGATGGTCGGCAGCAGCGCATTGCGCAGCACATGGCGCCAGATCACCGTGCGCCAGGGCAGGCCCTTCAGCACGGCCGTTCGCGTGTAGTCGGAATCGAGCGCTTCGATCATGCCGGAGCGCGCCATGCGGGCGATGTAGCCGAACAGCACCAGGAACAGCGGCAGCGACGGCAGGATCAGGTAGTAGAGCTGCGTGAAGAAGCCGGCGTCGCGCGGCCATGCGGCCGATATCGGCAGCCAGCGCAGCCAGACACCAAAGATCAGGATCAGGATGATGCCGGTGACGAATTCCGGCAGCACCGTCACCGACAGACCGCCGAGGCTGATGATGCGGTCGAGCGGGCGGTTGAGGTTGAGCGCGGCGACGACGCCGCCGAGGATGCCGATCGGTACCACCAGCACGAAGGCGACCGCCGCCAGCTTCATCGAATTGCCGAGCGCATCGATGACGAAAGGCGCGACCGGCGAGCGGAAGATGTAGGACGTGCCCATGTCGCCCTGGACGAAATTGGAGATCCAGCCCCAGTACTGTGCCAGCAGCGGGCGATCGACACCGAGCGTGTGATTGAGCGCGTCGACCGCGCGCTGGTCGGCGAACGGACCCAATATGGCGCGCCCGACATTGCCGGGCAGCACCTGGCCGCCCAGGAACACCATGATGCTGAGCAGGAACAGCGTCACCAGCGACAGCGAGACACGCCGGGCAAGGAAGGAGAGAATGGCTAAGACTCCTTGTGGAGCCAGCCCCATGCGGGAGCTGGCTGTTAGAGGATTGGCTTTCCCTTTGAGCATGATCCCGAAAAGTGGGGACCGGTTTTCGGAAAAGGTCATGCTCCAACAAAGAGTTAGTTCAGGCTTTCGATGCCTTGTCGAGGAACAGCTGCGACATGGCGGTCGGCTGTACGCCGGCCACGCCCTTCGCCGTCGCCGTCAGATAGTCGTAGAAATAGCCGAAAATAACAGGCGTTTCCTCGAGCAACAGCTTCTGGATCTTGCCGGCGTCGGCCTTCTGCGCCTCGAGGTCGAGTGCTGCGATGTAGCTGGTCGCCAGCGCGTCATAGTCCTTGTTCTTGAAATGCGCCGCATTCCAGGTGCCTTCGCTCTTCAGCGGTGCCGCAAGATAGACGTTCGGCACGCCGCGGTGGCCGTAGTCGGTGATGCCCATCACCGAATCCAGCCAGTTCGACTTGCCGAACACCGCGTCTCCGTAATAGCCGCTCTGGTCGAGGATGTTGAGGTCGAGCTCGACGCCGATCTCCTTGACCCAGTTCTGGATGAGCTGGGCGTATTCGGGGATTTC
Source organism: Mesorhizobium sp. M7A.F.Ca.US.005.03.2.1 (assembly GCF_003997795.1). Classification (NCBI taxonomy): domain Bacteria; kingdom Pseudomonadati; phylum Pseudomonadota; class Alphaproteobacteria; order Hyphomicrobiales; family Phyllobacteriaceae; genus Mesorhizobium; species Mesorhizobium sp. M7A.F.Ca.US.005.03.2.1. Next base: position 4,610 of record NZ_RZRP01000136.1, read on the forward strand.
CAGGTAGCGTTCGGTGGTCAGGGTTATCTTGAAGCCCTGGCCAAGGCCGGCTGCTTCCATGAGCTGCTTGGCCTGGGCGATATCCTGCTTGCGTTGCGGCACGCTCGTATCGGTCGAAGGATAGACGGCGGCGAACGGGCTGTCATTGCCCAGGGCGGAGCGTCCCTTCATCAGGCCGGCGGCCAGCTTGTCGCGATCGAGGCAGAGCGCAATGGCTCGGCGCACGCGCGCATCCTTCAACGGACCCTCGTCGCAGCGCATGTGCAGCTGCTGATGGGCCGACGACTTCAGGCTGATGATGTCGATGTTCGGATCGTTGAGCAGAGCGACGCCGGCCAACACCGGCATCTGGTTGATGATGTCGACCTGTCCGCCCTGCAGCGCCAGGATCTGCGGCTGCATGTCGGTGAAGAAGGTGAATTCGGTGCGCTCGGGCAAGGCCTTGGGACCCCAATAGTCCTCGTTGCGGACGAAGGACGCGCCGACCTTTGCCGTGTATTTCTCAATTCTGAACGGCCCGGTGCCGTCGAAGCTCTTTTCGTAGTCGCCCTTGTAGCTCGCCGGGATGATGACGGCGTTGTAGTTGTCGGACGACAGCATGTAGGGGAAGTTGCCGTTCGGCGCATCGAGGTGGAATTCCACCGTGTAGTCGTCGACCTTCTTTGAAGCGCCTTTCTGCAGGATGCCGGTGAACACCGACAGCGCATTGGACGAGTTGGCCGGGTCGGCAAGGCGGTCGATGCTGGCCACGACGTCGTCGGCCTTCATCTCGCCGCCGCTGTGGAATTTTACGCCCTTGCGCAGCTTGAAGGTCCACACCGTGCCGTTGTCGTTCGGTTTCCAGCTTTCGGCCAAGGCCGGCTGCAGCACCAGATCGGGGCCGTCGACGCAAAGGAATTCGGCAACCTGCTGCATGATCAGCAGGCCGCCGGCGTCTGCAATGCTGACCGGGTCGATCGTCGCCGCCGGCACACTGCTGGCGACGCGGATGGTGGCGCCCGGCGCGCCCTGGGCGCGCGCCAGCGACGGCATGCCGCCAAGGCCGGCGGCCATGCCTATGCGGCCCAGCAGCGGCAGCGACAGGCCGAGCAGGCTGCCGTGACGGACGAAGTCGCGGCGGCTGACACGGCCGTCGACGAGGCCGTCGATCAGGTGATTTTCAAGCGGCGTGCGATTGCGCCGGATAAGGTCGAGAATGCTGTGGTTCTTGCTCATGGGTTTTTACCCTTTCCCCTATTTCTTATGGTTGACGAAATTTTCGTGGATTGCTCCATTTTCCCGGCACCGGAGGCCTGTCTACCGGAACTTTAGCATGCGGTTTTGTCCGGTCCATCCAGTCGTGGCGTGGACGCTCGGGATTGTGGCTGCACGGCTTCCACCGTCTTTGTCCAACCTTCCCGACCGAAATCGCGGCGGTTGGCTTCTCGTGTCTGGCCGTCGGTCTTGGCCGCTAGCCGTCATCTAGTTCAGCGGCAAACGGCGATAGGTTCCGGGCTTTGCCGGGTCATGATACTTGTTGCACGGTCCTTTCTCGGTAAAGTCTCTGTGACAGGCAGCGAGGTTTTCGCGCGACAAGGTGACGCCGAGACCGGGACCTTCCGGAACGCGCACGACATTGTTTTTCGGCGAAAACGGTCCTTCCTCGGTGACATCCATCGGCAGCATGCGAAACAGCGACTGGTTCGGCTCCCTGATCCAGCCGAGTGCCGCGCACAGATGCAGATAGGCGGCGCTGCCGATGCCGCTGTCGCCGCTGTAGCACCAGAAATCGATCCCGGCATGCTCGCAGGCGCCGACGAAGCGCAACAGCCGGCCGATGCCGCCATGCGTCGTCGGGTTGCCGACGAAGGCGTCCGGCACTTTGGTTTCCATGGCGCGCGCAATGTCGATGTTGTGGGTCGAGAACGGGATCGAGCAATGGCGCCGCAACTCGCGCATCTCCTCGATGGTCGCCACCGGATCCTCCCAGTTGCGCACGCCCAATTCTTCCAGCGGGCGCGCCAGCCGCCGCGCGGTGCTGAGCGAATAGGCCTGGTTGGAATCGATACGGATCATCGCATCGTCGCCGAGTTTTCTGCGGATCAGCTCGACCATCCTGAGCGAGATTTTCGGATCTTCGGTCGAGAACTTGCCTTCGAAGAAAGTCGTTCCATGCGTCTCGTGCAATTCGACGCAATAGTCGGCGACTTCCTGGGGCGTCGTCTCGCCCTTCACATTTGGCCCATCACCGCGCAGCGAAAAATAGTCGGTGAACGGGATATCCTTGCGTACGGCGCCGCCAAGCAACTGATAGAGCGGCTGGTTCCACGCCTTGCCGCGCAGGTCCCACAAAGCCATCTCGATGGCGCCGAAAGCCATGATGCGCGTGCGGTCGTTGATCGACTGCACGCCGGTCCAAAAGGGCAGGCAGACATGCTCGGCGCCGGCGATGTCGAAGGCATCGCGCCCGACCAGCCGCGGCGCCAGGACATTATTGATGATCGCGGCCGCCGCTGGCGTCGGCGCTTCGCCGAGGCCGACCAGGCCATCCTCGGTCTCGACTTCGACGACGGTCGGTGAAAATCCGTCGAGTTCGCCGAACACCCAGGCATAGGGCGCTTCGAGGCGCAGATTGATCGGCGTGGCTTTGATGCTGCGGATTTTCATCTCAGCGCCCGACCTCGAAGAACGGCGCGCCGAGCAGATCGGGAACGACGTCTATGCCGAGACCCGGCCCGTCTGGAATGCCCATGCGGCTGCCGGTGACCGGTGGCATGTTCGATGCCGTGCGCACCGTCACCCATTCATGGAAGGCGATGGCGTGCAGCCGGCGCTCCTCCGGCGTCGACAGCGACAGCTGCGCCATCGCCGCGGTGTCGATCTCGGCGCCGCCCGTGTCCTCGACCGTGATCATGAAGCCGAGGTCGACGGCAATGTCGCGGATCTGGCGCGTCTTCGTCACGCCGCCAAGGCGCGAGATCTTCAGCGTCAGCCCGTCGGCCGCGCCCAGGCGATGAATTTCCAGCATCGCCTCGAGCGAGGTGACGGATTCGTCGAGCACCATCGGCTTGTCGAGCATGCGGCGCACCGACATGTTTTCATCGATCGTGGTGCAGGGCTGCTCGAACGTGTAGTCGATGGCGCGCGTGGCATCGGCGAATTGGCGCGCCTGATAGGGAGTCCAGCCGGCATTGGCGTCGCAGAAGATGACCGTGCCTTTCGGCACCGAGGAGGCAACCGCGATGACGCGTTCGATGTCGTCATGGACATTGCCGCCGACCTTGACCTGCAGCCGGTGGAAGCCGTCCTTGACGATGCGCTTGGCCAGCGCGGCCATGGCGTCGACGCTCCCGTGCGTGACGACCTTGTAGAGTTCCGCGGTGTCGCTTTCCTTGCCGCCGAGCAGCGTGACCAGCGGCACGTCGGCTGCGCGCGCCGCCAGATCCCAGCAGGCCATGTCGAGCGCCGACTTGATGTAGGGATGGCCCTTGAACACCGTGTCCATCAGCCGCCCGATGCTGGCCAGCCCGCGCGGATCGCGGCCGATCAGATGCGGCGCGATCTCGACCACGCCGGCGCGAACGCCGGCGGGGAAGGCGGCCGAGTAAAAATTGCCGAGCGGCGCCATCTCGCCCCAGCCGGTGATGCCGCTGTCTGATGTCATGGACACGATCACGGCGTCGAAGGCGTCGGCCTCGCGCCCCTTCGACATGCGGTATGGCCCGTCAACGAAGGGCTGCATGACGTGGTAGGCCTTGATGGTCTCGATCTGCACGTGTCTTGTCCGCTGTCTGTGGTGTTGGGAACGGGTCAGGCGCCCCTCGATGGGCGTTGTTCGAGGCCGCGGGCGTAGGCAAGCAACTCCTCGAAGTCGAGATCGATATGCTCCCTGGCATGGCACTGGGCCGCACGCATGTCCTTGCCCTTCAGCAACCGCACATAGGTTTCGTGAACGTCTTCGGCCGGCACCGGCTCGTTGCGGGCATGCTGGTGGAGCGCGAAATACATCTGCAGCCGGCTGGTCAGCCGCTGCCAGGTTTCCAGCAGCACCGAATTGTCGGCCCATTCGTAGATCAGGCCATGCAGTTGCAGCGCGGTTTCGATCTGGCGTGTCGTGTCCAATGCGCGGGTCGCCTGCTTCACGGCTTCGTGGCGCCGATCGAGCTCGTCGAAGAAGCGCTGGTCACGCAGCGGCCACGCCCGCTCGATGGCCAGCTCGTCCATCACCTTGTTGAACGAATAGGCATCGTCGATGTCCTTGGCTGTGACCTCGATGACGAAGGTGCCGGCATAGGGGATGCTGGTCAGGATGCCTTCCTGGACCAGCTCGCGCATCGCCTCGCGCAGCGGCGCGCGGCTGACCCGCATCTGTTCGGAAATCCGCAGTTCGTTGAGCTTCTGGCCGGGTGCGAGCTGCCCGGTCAGGATCGCGCGCCGCAACAGCGCAACGATCTCGGCGCGTCGCGTCGTGTCCGCGATCGGACTGAAATCCGCTTTCGCCATTCGGCCACTCCCAGGAAACCGAAAGCAAGACAAGCAGATTGTCGACAATCTAACAAGAGGCTATCTCAATTGATTGGCCAACGCTGCTGAGACCGTTTCGAAATTCCCCCTGGCGAGTCATATGGAGCCGCTGTGGAACGGTTGCCGCCGCTGAATGCGATCAAGACTTTTGAAGTTGCCGCCCGTGCCGGCAGCTTCACTCTGGCCGCCTCTGAACTCGGCGTGTCCTCTGCAGCGGTCAGCCAGCAGATACGCAATCTCGAAACCTGGTTCGGCAAGCAGCTGTTCGTGCGCAGCGGCAACCGCATCGCGCTCACCGACGCCGATCGCCTCGGCAAGGCTCGGCCTGGGCATCGCGCTTGGCCAGCGGGTCATGGCGCACGCCGATCTGGAGGCCGGTCGGCTGATTGCGCTCTCCTCGTCTCGGTGCACCTCGGGCACCCCTATTGTGCATTCATGCCGCCGGCCAAGGCCGACCGGGCCGATGTTGCCGGTCTGGTGGAACTGCTCAGTCGAGCGGCGCCCGCGACCTGTGGGAAGGCCGGGGCGCCGCGCTGAAGCCGGATCCTGACGGGGGTGTTCAGGTGGCCGGCTTTTCCGGTATCGGCGATACGGGCGCTCCGGGGCCGATCTTCTGCAGATTGCCCGTAATCACCTGGTCGCCCTCGGCGACGCCGCTGAGGATGGCGACCTGATCGCCGCTCGTCGGTCCGAGCGAAACCAGCCGCTGGTCGACCGTATTGCCCTTGCCGACGACATAGAGATATTTGCCGAGCTGGCTTGAGCCCAGCGCCGTCTGTGGCACCATCAGCGCATCGGCCTGCTCTCTCACATGCAGCCGGACACGGACATATTGGCCCGGCAGCAGCGTGAACTTGCCATTGCCGATCGTCGCGCGCGCCGTGATCGTGCCGGTCGAGCGGTCGACCGAATTGTCGATGAAGGTAAGCTCGCCCTTCTGGCTTGCCTCGGTCTGGCCGGGGAGCAGGACATCCACTTCGATCGGGCCGTTCGCACGGGCTTGCTCGATCTCGGTCAGATCCGTCTCGCTCGGGTTG
>NZ_RZRP01001370.1:0-958 GCF_003997795.1 Mesorhizobium sp. M7A.F.Ca.US.005.03.2.1
GGTAGAAGGCGCACGTGTGCTGGCGCCGCTGCGAGCTTTCGGTCCCCCAATGCTCGATGCCATCCAGCTAATGCCCTTCCCGACGATGCAGAAGCTGCTTGACGGCGCTTTCCCGGACGGGACCCACAATTTCTGGAAGGCGAGCTTCGTTCCGCAACTTACCGACACGATCATAGACCTGCTTGTCGAGCATGGAAATCGGATGAAGTCGCCTCTTTCGGCCTGCATCGTAGAGTTCTATGGCGGCGCGCCAGGCAGGATCAGTCGCGCTGAATCCGCCTTCGCCCAGCGCGGCGCGGAATACAACATAGGAATGACCGCGCAGTGGGTGGATCCGGCCGAAAGCGAAAGGCATATTGCCTGGGTACGCGCGATGTATGATGCGTTCGAGCCGCATTCGAGCGGAATGCACCTTCTGAACTTTCAGAGCGAGCCCGCGGACCAAGTTATCCGCGCCTCATTCGGCGAAAACTACAGACGGCTTGCGGAAGTGAAAAGCAAATACGACCCGACCAACTTTTTTAGCGTCAACCAAAACATCTCGGCCGCGACACATTAAGCGCCTTCGACAAACTGAGGCGAACTGATCGAAAGTTCCCTTGGGGTCAGCATGATCGCGGGCACCTAGGCATAAGCTCGGGGCTATCAGCACCGTGCATCCGGACGGGTCTCCAGAGGCAGCCGTCATACAGGTGACGTTGGGCAACGACCTCAACATCGTGTTCGACAGCTTTCCCGGAAGTCGGAAGCTGGCAAATATCAAACGAGACAGCCGGATCGCCATGGTGATCGGCTGGAATGAAAATGTCACGGTTCAAAATCGAAGGCCGGGCCCGACCTGCCAAGGCTAACGAATTACAGCGGTTGAGAGATGTCCACGTTGCCAACTGTCCGCTTGAAGCGGAGTTTCTAAAGCAAGGGGCACAACTTTTTACGATTTCGCCTCGATGGATTCGCT
>NZ_RZRP01001371.1:0-955 GCF_003997795.1 Mesorhizobium sp. M7A.F.Ca.US.005.03.2.1
AATGTATATCGGCCGCGACAGCGAGGCCGATGCGCCGATCGAAACCCGCGCCTCGGTGCTTGCCCTGTGGGAGCAGGCAGCGGCCGATCTCAAGCGGCTTGGCGCCGAGGTGATCGAGGTCGATTTCCCCGTCGTCTCCAACTACGAGCGCGACCGCCCCGGGGCGCGCACCATGGTCGAGCGCGGGCTGGTGCCGCAGGACTTCGCCGAGCGCGAACTCTGGGATCTCAGCATCTGGGGCTGGGACGACTTTTTGCGCGCCAATGCCGACCCGGCCGTGCCCGATCTCGTCTCCGTCGACGGCCCAAAGATCTTCCCGCAGCCGCCCGGCACGCTGCCCGACCGCTATGAGGGCGGCTTCGATCTGAGAGAATATGTGGAACGGGCCCGGTTCGGCGTCACGCCGTTCGCAGACATTCCAACGCTGGAAGACGGACTGAAGGGCCTCGAAGCAACAAGGCGGATCGATTTCGAGGTCTGGCTGGACGGCCAAGACATCGACGCCGTGGTGCTGCCCGCCGCCGCCGATGTCGGACCGGCCGATGCAGACATCGACGAGGCATCCGCCGTCCTTGCCTGGCGCAATGGCACCTGGGTCGCCAACGGCAATCTGGTCTGGCGCCATCTCGGCATCCCCACCGTCACCGTGCCGATGGGAACCATGGCCGATATCGGCATGCCGGTCGGCCTGACTTTCGCCGGCAAGGCCTATGATGACGAAAGGCTGCTGCGCATGGCCGGCGACTACGAACTGTCGACCCGGCGCCGCACCCTGCCCCCACGCACGCCGGAACTGACTGAAGATGTATTTTCCCGCCGGCCCACGCAAACCGGTAACGGCAAGGCACCTCCGCTCGTCATCGCGCTTGCCGCCGAGACGCGCACGACCGGCGATCAGGACGAGATCACCATCACCCTCGACCTGCCGATCGACGCCGAGGCGGAAAACGCCAGC
>NZ_RZRP01001372.1:0-948 GCF_003997795.1 Mesorhizobium sp. M7A.F.Ca.US.005.03.2.1
GGCCAACACCGACGCGCAGGCGCTGACCATGTCGAAGGCAGGCCGCCTGATCCAGCTCGGCGCTCACGTCACCGAGGGGCTCGGTGCGGGATCGCAGCCGGAAGTCGGCCGTGCGGCGGCGGAAGAGTGCATCGATGAAATCCTCGATCACCTGACCAACACCCATATGTGCTTCGTGACAGCCGGCATGGGCGGCGGCACCGGCACCGGTGCTGCTCCCGTCGTTGCGCGCGCAGCGCGCGAAAAGGGCATCCTCACCGTCGGCGTCGTCACCAAGCCGTTCCACTTCGAAGGCCAGCGCCGCATGAAGACCGCGGACTTCGGCATCGAGGAATTGCAGAAATGCGTCGATACGCTGATCGTCATCCCCAACCAGAACCTGTTCCGGCTGGCCAATGACAAGACCACCTTCGCCGATGCCTTCGCCATGGCCGACCAGGTGCTCTATTCCGGTGTCGCCTGCATCACCGACCTGATGGTCAAGGAAGGCCTGATCAATCTCGACTTCGCCGACGTGCGCTCGGTCATGCGCGAGATGGGCAAGGCGATGATGGGCACCGGCGAGGCTTCGGGCGAGGGCCGCGCGATGGCCGCCGCCGAAGCGGCGATCGCCAACCCGCTGCTCGACGAGACCTCGATGAAGGGCGCCAAGGGCCTGCTGATCTCGATCACGGGCGGCCGCGACCTGACGCTGTTCGAAGTCGACGAAGCGGCGACCCGTATCCGCGAGGAAGTCGACCAGGACGCCAACATCATCCTGGGCGCCACTTTCGACGAGGAACTCGAAGGCGTCATCCGCGTCTCGGTGGTTGCCACCGGCATCGACAAATCGGCGGCTGAAATCGCCGCTGCGCCGATCTCGATCCGCACGGCGCCTCCGAAGCCGGTCAGCCGCCCGGCGGCTCAGATCGCGGAGGCTCGCCCGGCGCCTGTCCAGCAGGCGGCCTA
>NZ_RZRP01001373.1:0-946 GCF_003997795.1 Mesorhizobium sp. M7A.F.Ca.US.005.03.2.1
ATTCAGGATTTCAGGAAGCGCTCGGGCACCGTCTATCATCCGGTCTCGACCTGCCGCATGGGGCCCGATCCGGCGCGCGCCGTCGTCGACCCGCGTCTCAAGGTGCACGGCATCGACGGTCTGCGCGTCATCGACGCCTCGATCTTCCCCGACAACATCACCGGCAACACCAACGCCGCCTCGATCATGACCGGTTGGAAGGGCGCCGAACTGGTTCTGGAGGACCAAAAATGAAGATCACCGACGTCAAGACCTGGGTTGTCGACAATCCGCCGCCCGGCATCGGCGGCAAGTATTTCATCTTCGTCAAGTTGACCACCGATGGCGGCGTCGTCGGCTATGGCGAAGCCTACAACGCCACCTTCTCCGCCCATGTTACCGCCCGGATGGTCGAGGACATGGCCGAGCGCTATCTCGTCGGCCGCGATCCGCACGACATCGAGAACTTCTTCCGCCGCGCCTATTCGTCCGGCTTCACCCAGCGGCCCGACGTGTCAGGCATGGGCTGCTTCTCGGCGCTGGAAATGGCCTGCTGGGACATCATCGGCAAGGAGGCCGACAAGCCGGTCTACAAACTGCTCGGCGGCCAGGTGCACGAAACGCTGCGTTCCTACACCTATCTTTATCCGCACACCGGCAGCGTCCACTCCGAGGATGCGCACGGCAAGAACGTCTACAACGACCCCGATCTCGCCGCCGCCTGCGCGCTCGAATATGTCGAACAGGGGTTCAACGCCGTCAAACTGGACCCGGCCGGCCCCTACACCGCCTTCGACGGCCACCAGCCGCGTCTTGTCGATATCGACCTGTCCACCCGCATGATCAAGGCGATCCGCGAGGCGGTCGGCACCCGCGCCGACATCCTGTTTGGCACGCACGGCCAGTTCACAGCGTCCGGCGCGCTGCGCATGGCGCGCGCCATCGAGCCCTATGATCCCTTGTGGTT
>NZ_RZRP01001374.1:0-941 GCF_003997795.1 Mesorhizobium sp. M7A.F.Ca.US.005.03.2.1
AGACCAGGGATCCCGCGAACTGCGTTCCTGCAACTAGGCCGACAACGACACTACCGAATCCCAGATTGTGGCTGACGTGCAGTGGAAGAACAGGCAACGCTGCGCCGATGACAACAAACCCGGCCAACACCGCCCCCATGCTTGGCAGCAGGGTAACCGCGACCGAACGCAATGGTGTTGACGATGTCGGCAGGTGTGTCATTCGTCGAAGCAATCTGATGACGTTAGTTGGCGGAGGCTTCAGTTCGGATCACCAGGGTTGGTTGGCGGGCCCGACAGTGAACTCGTTGATCGTGGTGTCTTCCGGTGCATCGATGGCGAACGCAACGACGTCAGCGATCCGGTCCGGCGAGATTCCGTATTTGTCATAGGTGTTCTGCATCGCGGCGGCCGTACCTTCGTCGCTGATCGTTTCAAGCAGCTCCGTGTTGATCGCGGCCGGATAGATGGTCGCGGTGCGGATGTTAGTGCCTTCCATGGCGGACTCCATGCGCAGCACTTCCATGAAGTCGCGCACGAACCATTTCGTGCCTCCGTAGACCGCGCCGTTCGGGTAGGCCTTGAGCCCGGCGACTGAAGAGGTGGCGATGATGTGTCCGGATTTGCGTGCTAGGAACTCCGGCAGCACCGCGGCGACGCCGTTCAGGACGCCCTTGACGTTCACGTCGACCATCTGGTGCCAGTCGTCGGTCTTCAGTGCCGATAGTGGCGAGATCGGCATGAGGCCAGCGTTCAGGAACATGACGTCGACGCGGCCGAACGCGTTCCTGGCCAACTCGACGATAGCGTCGTTGTCGGACTGCTTTGTCACGTCCAGTTCCTTGTAGGCCGCCTGACCGCCGTTGTTCGCGATCTCGTCGACGATCCGCTTCAGCTTGTCAGCGCGCCGCGCGCCAAGCACGACCTTGGCGCCTTTGTTCGCGAGCAGCTTCGCGGTTGCC
>NZ_RZRP01001375.1:0-939 GCF_003997795.1 Mesorhizobium sp. M7A.F.Ca.US.005.03.2.1
GTGCATTGCGGGCGGCGTCCAGCCGATGCTGTGCGTCACGACCGGCCTGGCGCGTGTTGCGCTCGGCCTCGCTTGCCAGGCGGAGCGCCTGTTCGGCCTCTCCCAGCGCCTCCTCGGCCTGGCGCAGAAGAACCGGCTGGCTGAGCTCGATGCCGAGGCGATACAGGCGACGCTCGTCCTGCGCCAGGCGGCGGGCGAGCTGTGCCGGCGCGTGGACCACGCTGGCCAGGCTCTTCACGCCTTCCGGCAGAGCCGCGTCGCCGGGTTGGATCGCGCCTTCGCCCCAATGCACCGGCGCGCTGCGGTCGAGCGGCACGTCGAGGTCTTCGCCAAGGGCTGCACCCAGCGCCGTTTCGAAACCGCGATCGACGCTGATCTGCTCCAGCACGGCCGGGAAGAGATCGCCGCTGGCGGCATTGAGGATTTTTGCCAGCGTGCGCGCTTCGGTTTCGATCCTTGCCAGCTCGGCCCTGGCATCCTGAAGCGGTGGCCGGGCAGCGCTTTCGGCAGCGCGGGCATCGATGACCGACTGCTCGGCCTCGGACACGGCAGCCTCGGCCTCCTCCAGCAGCGCCATGGCCTGTTCGACCAGCACCCGCTTCTCGGCCGGATCGGGCAGGCCAGCGACCTTGGAGAGTATCTCCGACAATTCCCGGTCGACATCGGCAAGCTGACGCGCGAAGCGGTCGCGGCGCTCGGCGGTATCGCGCAGCGTCCGTTCGATCTGGTTGCGCGAGGCGGCAGCCTCGGCCCGCTCGGCAGTCAGCGCGGCGAGTTTGGCTTCGCTTTGTGAAAGCGTAGATGCCGCTTGTTCGAAAGCCGCGCGGGTGGTGGCCTCGCGCTCGGCGGCACCAGCATTTTCCGAATTGAGTGCCGCCTCTTCGGCGCGCAGGCGCTCGAGAATGTCCGCGTTGTCGCGGACCATGCGCTCCTCACGCG
>NZ_RZRP01001376.1:0-936 GCF_003997795.1 Mesorhizobium sp. M7A.F.Ca.US.005.03.2.1
AGGTCAGCCCGCCCAGCGCCAGGGTGAGCCCCGACGCCCTGATACGGCCGCGCAGCAGCACCGCACCGATCAAGGCCGCGTGCATGACGACGTTGGCGATGACCAGATTGGCCGACGAAACGGCAATGCCGTAGTGGCCAAGCATCCAGTGCTGCGTCACCGACAGCGTGCCGCAGGAGATCAGGAACGCGGCGGCAAGCAGCAGCATTGCAGGCAGTGAACGGCCATGCGCATGCAGGTGGTGGACCAGCACGCCGGCGGCGAAGAACGGTCCAAACTCGGTGATGAACAGCAGCCTGGCGGCACCGCTGCCGATGAAGAACTCGTTCAAGGCCGAGATCGCCAGCCAGATCAAGATCAGCTCCAGCTTGCGTTTCTGAAACAGCCCGGTGAGCAGCGCCAGCGTCACCCAGCCGTAGAACACCAGTTCAAGAACGATCGACCAGTAGACGCCGTCCATGAAGGGCTGGCCGAACGCCGGCGCGAACATCGACAGATTGGCGGCATACTGAACGAAAGAGGCCGAAAGCAGCGGCGACCCGGCAAGGAAGACAATCGCGAAGGTGATCGTCATGCAGAGCAGGAAGCCCGGATAGAGGCGAACGAACCGCGCGACCGCAAACTGGTCCCAACTGCGGTTTTCCGCCGACCAGGCAATGACGAAACCGCTGATCAGGAAGAACAGATTGACGCCGAGATAGCCGTAGAGGGCGAACGGTGCCGCAAGCGGATAACCCTCAGCCAGAATGCCCTCGGCAGCCGCGCCGCGAAAGAAATAGTGGAAGAACACGACAGCCATCGCCGCGACCAGCCTGAGCAGGTCCAGCGTCGCAATGTAATTTTGTTCCGCAGGTCTGGTGTTCATCCGCATTTCCCGCATCTACGGTCGGCAAACCATAGAGCGGATCGCGGCTGAGCGGGTTAAGAGGCCTAGAT
>NZ_RZRP01001377.1:0-934 GCF_003997795.1 Mesorhizobium sp. M7A.F.Ca.US.005.03.2.1
CTTGAGGGGGAGATGCCCGGCAGGGCAGAGGGGGCGTGAAGGAATTCGACTTGACCCGGTCGGCTCTCAAACCTTGTCGCGGATCTGGGTCATCGTCCGGGTCGGGGTGATCGCTTCGGGGTCGAGCCGGATCTCGACGATCGCCGGCTTGCCGCTGGCGCGGGCGCGTTCGAAGGCCGGGGCGAAGTCCGCCGTCTTCTCAACCGTTTCGCCATGGCCGCCATAGGCGCGGGCGAGAGCCGCGAAATCGGGGTTCTTGAGGTCGGTGGCCACCACGCGGCCGGGATATTCGCGCTCCTGATGCATGCGGATGGTGCCGTAGATACCGTTGTTGACGACGACGACGACGATCGGCAGGTCGTATTGCACGGCAGTGGCGAATTCCTGCCCGTTCATCAGGAAGCAGCCGTCGCCGGCGAAAGCGACCACGGTGCGCTCTGGAAACAGCTCTTTGGCGGCGACTGCCGCAGGCGTGCCATAGCCCATCGAGCCTGACGTCGGCGCACCTTGAGTGGCGAAGCGGCGGAAGCGATGGAAGCGATGCACCCAGGTGGCGTAATTGCCTGCGCCGTTGGTGAGAATGGCGTCGTCGGGCAACATCTTTTCGAGATAGTTCATGATCGGGCCCATCTGGACCGGGCCGGGGCCGCTTTCGGGTGGTGTCGACCAGTCGAGATAGGTGGCATGCAGCTTTGGCGTCTCGGCTGCCCAGACGGGTGCGGAGGCCGGCTTGCGTTTGGCGAAAGCGTCGACGAAGGCGGACGGCGAGGCGTTGATCGCCAATGCCGGCCTGTAAACGCGGCCGAGCTCGCCGGAATCGGCATGGACATGGACCAGTGTCTGGGCGGGGTAGGGGCTTTTCAGCAGCGTGTAGTCCGAGGAGGGCATTTCGCCCATGCGGCCGCCGATCAGCAGCACGAGGTCGGCCTGCTTG
>NZ_RZRP01001378.1:0-930 GCF_003997795.1 Mesorhizobium sp. M7A.F.Ca.US.005.03.2.1
CTGCCCGGCGGCGTCCTTGGCATAGCGGACCTCGGCCGCATTGGACTCGGCGATTTCCGCCAGCGCCCTGAGTTCCGTGGCTTCTTTCTCGGCCTTTGCCGAAGAAACGACGCGTTGGGCGTCACGCTCGACCCTGGACGAAGACTGAATGAGCTCGATCCGCTTGATGCGTTCGGCCACTTCTTCTTCGCGTGCGCTGTTGACCTGCTCTTCCTGTTCAACCTGTTTTTTCAGAGCTTCCGCGGCCTGGGTCTTTGCGTAGGCTTCCTCGATCGACTTGTTGATCACCGCGATCAAGCGCTCCTTGTCGACGATTTCGACTTCCTTCTGCTGCTCGATCTCAAACTTATCGACAAACTTCCGCGCAGCGATGCGCAACTCGTCGATCTGGCGGTTGGCGGCGATCGACGCGTCCTGGATCTCCTGAAACGCCTTGGTTTCGGCGAGTTTGATCTTCTGGTTTTTCTCGATCTCGAGCTGCACGATTTCCTCGTCGACCCTCAAGCGTTCGACATCGACATCGTAACGTTTCTTCAGGCGTGCCTTTTCCTGGTCGGCCTCAGCAAGTTCGTTGCTGATGCGAACCTCTTTCGACTTCGCCACGGCCAGCAATTCAATGGTTTTGTCGGTCTCGATTCGATGCGTCTCGGTCACCCGCTGGTTCTGCAGTTTGGCCTTGTCGATCTCGGCCGATGACGTCGTTTCGATGATCGACAGCTCCTGACGCGAACGGATTTCAGACTCCTTCACATGCTGCTCGTTATCGATCCGCTCTGCCTCGATTTCCCGGCGGTTCTGGATCCTCTGCATCTCGAGCTCGCGGCGCGACATGATCTCGGTCATCTCAGTCTCTTGCTGCTTCTTAATCTCCAATGACCGCACCTCCGACTGAGTGTTGATCCGTTCGGAATCGATGAGTCGGTCCTTGGC
>NZ_RZRP01001379.1:0-928 GCF_003997795.1 Mesorhizobium sp. M7A.F.Ca.US.005.03.2.1
GTATTAGATGGCCATGCGCCCGTAGCGGTGTGTAGCCGATCGGACAGCTTGCCGGAGCAACGACATGGAATGGAGACTGCCAGCCTTATGAGGCTAGGGGGAACCATGCTCCACGAACGCTCTTCCGATTTGGCCGTCGCTGCCAAGATCGATGTATCCATCGAAGAATTGCCGGCCGCGCCGGGGCCCGGCTTCGACAGCAATGCCAGGATAGCGATCGTTCATGACTGGTGCCCGAATTTCCGGGGAGGGGAAAGGGTTCTTGCGCAAATCTGCAAGCAGTTCCCCAACGCCGAAGTCTTCACGCTTTTCGATTTCCTGCCACAAGAGGTGAAGGAGCAATATTTCCACGACGTGGAATTCCATACGTCTGCGGCCAACCGGATACCGATGGTCCATAAGTTCTATCGATCCCTCTTCTTTTTCTGTCCCTTTCTGATCGAGCAATTCGACGTGACGGGATACGACGCGGTGATCTCGTCGTCGGCCGCCTTCTCGCGCGGCGTCATCACCAGGCCGGACCAGCCGCATCTGTGTTATGTGCACAGTCCCGTCCGCTACGCCTGGGATGAACAATTTTCCTATCTTCAGCAGGGACGGCTTGGTTTCGGCCCCAAGGGAATGCTCTATCGCTACATGCTCCATCGCCTGAGGACATGGGATACGAGAACCGCGCACGGTCCGGACCTGATGCTGGCGAACTCGAATTATGTCCGCTCCCGTATCCAGCACATTTACGGGCGCCAGGCGCGCGTCGTTTTCCCCCCGGTCACACTGGGCGAATTGCCTTGTGTGGAGGATAAGGACGATTACTACGTTTCAGCGTCCTTCCTCGCCCCCTACAAGCGCACCGACCTTGTCATCCGGGCCTTCAACGAAATGCCGTCGCGGCGACTGGTCATCGTTGGCGAAGGGCAGCAATCAGCCT
>NZ_RZRP01000137.1:0-10138 GCF_003997795.1 Mesorhizobium sp. M7A.F.Ca.US.005.03.2.1
CGACGCGGGCCATCCATTCGCACCAGCGCAGCTCCGGCGGCAGATGTTCCAGTTCGGTGTCGAGCAGCGCCGGCTGATCGTTTGGCTTGCGGCGGGCGGACGCTTCGCTCATCGCTACAGCCCGAACAGCCGGAATGTGGGGCGGCCGGAGAGCTCGCGCACGACCTCCAGTTGCTGCAGCCGTTCGAACAGCCGTCGCGATGCAAAGCGCGACAGATTGTCCGTCGTCAGCGATCCGGACACGGCGTCTTCACTGAGCAGCAGAAAGATTACGTCGCCGGCGCCTTTGGCGCGCAGTTTCGGCGCCACCGCCAGGAGTTTTTCGGCCCGGCGCGACAGCTCGGCGGCCAACCGACAAGCGTCCGCGGCGGCCGCGACGAGCGCGATGCAAACCGCCCGCTCAAAATTCTTGTCCCCGGGCCGGATGCGCCGGCCACCGCCGGCCTCGGTGCGGAAAGATGGTCCAAAACCCTGCGCCATTAGGAGCGGCAGGGGCTGCGGCCAGCCCAGGCGTTGCGCCAGTACCAGGTCGGCGAGCCACCAGCCAAAGACTTCGGCATCGGGACGCATGGCGACGACCTCAGCGGCGATCGCCGCGGCGTCGAATGGCGCCGACCGCTGGGATACCCCGAGTTTTTCGATCTGCGTGCAAAGGTCGGCGAGCGCGGCGCCGTCCCAATGGAGGCCAAGCTGGTCGAGTATCTTCCCGAGCCGGCCGGGCGTAGCGGCGGGCGGCTGCCTGGCCAACTGCCGCCAGGCGCCAAAGACGGCGCCTGCGGGACCGGGGTCAGCACGTAGGGGACGCAAATGCCAGGCATCGCGCAAGGCGGCCGCATCCTCGGCGCGGCCGGCGAGCCGCATGCTGGAGGCGGCGCAGCGAACCGCCAGCCGCTGCCGCCAAGCGCCGGCCCAGGCTGCCTGCGCGCGGGCGAGCGTGTCGAGGGCACCCAGGGCGGCGCCGGCCCGGAAGGCGGCGTCGCCGTCACTCGGCGCGCCGGCGCTTGTGATCGCCCACGCGGGAACGGAGGGCGGCGCAGAGGAGCTGGCGGTCGCGGGATCGAGGCGAATCATAATTTGGAGAGTAAAGTGCCGGTGCGCTTTTCGCCATGATTTTCGTGCCAAAACGCACAGCCTGTCGGATCAGCACAACGACTGATAGTGTTGCATTATCAATCTCTTCACGAGTTCGTCCCTGCTAAGCCATTTGGCCAACAAGTAAGTCTCGACAGGGCACCTTTTTGCGCAGCCGGACGAAACTCCGTTCGGAAATGTGCCGGCTCGCGGCGTAGGAGCCTGCTCAGGTTCAGATGTCATGAAGGCATCTAACGCCCGATCTGCCGCGCAACTTCGGTCCCATATTCATTGCCGACGGGGTATCTGAGGGCGACGTTTTTTGCGGGTTTTTCCTGGTCGGCTTTGGAGGTGATGCTGGCGCCGATTGTCACAGGCTACTTCACTATCTGTTCCTTGACCGATGAGATCTTTTGCGCTGCGGCGCTCCCGTCTTTGCTGTGGGTCACCTTCTGACCCAAGCCCCAACGTACACACGCGGGAGTGTCCTACAAGCCATCGGTTTCGACAGATCGGATGGATTGGGCAGGCGAGCCCAAAAGCTGCGAGCTTAGAGCGGTTATAAATCGTAGTTGTAGCTGTGTAACAAACTGTGTAACAAAAAGCGCGAAAAGACTAGTATTTTCAGTATCATAGAGGTGAAAGGGAATCCCTCCCTCTCCGCCATCCTCTCCGCCATCGATTTCCCATAACGGCCTGATTCGCAACGATTTTTCCGAATATCGGCTCTCTTTTGGTGCATTTCTTGGTACAAAGAGGCTTCCGCACAAGCCCCTATGGATCGACATCATAAGAACCTCGATCTTATCGTCTCAGCCGCTGCCACGATGCAGGAGGAGATAGAGAACATGTTCGGCTGCCTCCACCGCTTCGAGGAGAAACCAAGAAGCAGGTGAACGAAGTCTGCCGTGGTGATGCCAGGATGAAGATCAAGATTGATGCTGCGGGAAAGATTTAAGAGCCCCGCTTTGACAATCGTGACCGGCTTCCTTCGTCCTTCAATTCACTCCGCGTCAGGATTGTCGACAAGGCAGCCTGCACCATGGCATCCTTGGTAGTTGCCATGCACATCAAAGTTTGGCTCTCCCTGCCTGTCAAATTGCGGTCGGGTATCGATTGCCTGGTCAGGATTGTCGACCTTGCATCCCATGCCATGACAACCATTGTAGCTGCTATCGGGGCGGTAGTTGCTCGTCGTGTGCCGTCGATTGTGATGATCGTCCGCCATCCCCTCGATCAGAGCGCCGAGAATAGCTCCGCCAACCACTGCGCCGACGTCATGACCGCGATGGTCATACATGCGGGCATTGGGATCAAAGCTGTCGCCACGTCCATGGTGGTAGCCGCCGACATCGGCGAAAATTCCGGAGCAGCCTTGCGCGACCCAAATATATTTGCTGCGTGGATTGTAGCCCCAGGTCCGGTTCAAAATACAAGGACTTCCAGAAGTCTGATGAATGAGTTGCGGCTTGCTCAGCGGGCCCGCCCAGCATTCGCCATACTGATAGTGCCTCGATTGGCATTCGACAGTCGATTGTGCGCGGGCATCAGAGATCATCCACGATGAGCCGAGCGCGAGCAAAGCAATGAACATGTAACGTAGCATGTGAACCCCTCCGGAGTGGTCAACGACCGGTTGCGTCGGTGTCATCGAAATGGAATTTCTTCCGCCAGGTGTCAGTCGTTGATCGCGGTGATCTTGATGGTGTTGCCGTCTCCGACGCCGGAGAACCAGACCTCGCCATCACCGATTGAGACGCCTTGCCAATTGGCGAACAGCGTCGGGTAGGTCTGCTTGAGGACGGTCTGTTTGACCTTGGCGGTAACGATCTTGTCGTAATCCGTCACGAAATGCGCGGCGTCGTTTATCTTGATCGCCTTGCCGCCGATCCGGGCGCGGAAGGGATAATCGATCATCGACGCGACGGTCTGCTTGTCACCGGCACTGACAGCCTTCTGCAGCTTGTCGAAAAACTGCTGATAGGTTGTGTGACTGCCGAACAGCGCGTCAAGGGTCTGGTTTGTTTCAGCGGCGGTCTGCGCTGCCGCTGGACCCGCAACGGCGGTACTCAATAGCGCGGCGGAAACCAGCATGAATAGAGAGCGCCTCATCATAGGTCCTTTCACTCGGTGCGTTCAATTGCCAACCCATCAGCCTGGATTTGTCCTTCGGACATTCGCGCCCTGACTGATGCCGACGGCGAACGGGAAGACGAATGGCATGCCGTCACTGACGAGAACTGACATATAGACGCGTCCATTGAATTTTTTTATTTCAATACACGCAAAAGGTGTAAAAAAGAATACCTAAACGTCGATTATGACGGACAGAGATGACGGTTAAGGTATCCAAAACCTTATTCGCGAGTGATATCGATACGAGCAGCGACGCCTATGTCTTAAATTCTCCCTCTATGACGCCATATGGATAGAAGCAGAAATCTGCCGTCACCTGTGCCACCGGCGTGGGTATTGTCCAACGGCATCCGACAGCAAGCGTTGGCCTGTGCCTGTTCAATTCGCTTCACTTCACGATGACCTTTGCTCCCTTCGGCACCAGACTGTAGAGTTCGATCACATCCTCGTTGAGCATGCGAATGCACCCTGAGGACGCTTCAGTTCCTATGGTCCAGGGCTCTGAGGTGCCGTGGATACGATAAAGCGTATCCACGCCGTTCTTGTACAGATAGAGAGCTCGCGCGCCGAGCGGATTGTGCGTGCCGGGCCTGATCATGCGCGGCAGGTCGGGCGACTGGTTACGCATGTCGTCAGTCGGATGCCATGCGGGCCACTCCGCCTTACGCCCTACGCTGGCAATGCCCGACCAACTGTAACCACTAGCCCCGACGGCGACACCATAGCGCCGCGCCATCCCATTGAGGCGGTATAGATAGAGGAACCTCTGCCGTGTATCGATCAACACCGTACCGGCAGGCAAGCGTTCCGGGGGCGTCACATCGACAGGCAGAAAGCGTTGGTCAAACTTGCTGCGATCGACGATGAAGACCTCATGCGGCTCCCTCGCGTAAGCGGCTTTCACGCGAACTAACTCTGTAGCCGTATTCGGGCTACCTTTTCCATCCGCCAGGCAACCGACAAGGAGCGCCGCCAGCGCCAATACAAAGCCCGACCGCACGAACTGGCGGATGCATTCCGGTCTTTCGTCTCTGCTCGAAACCGACCCGTTAATCGAACGGCCAAATGCTAGCGATCCAACTGGAGGAATGCGCACAGGCCGCTTACTCTTGGCTAGCTTCATCTACTGGCGAACCTTTTTCCTGGGCCCGCAACTGGTCGATGTGGATCGGCCGCTTTAGAGTTCGCTTTACTCGGTGAGTGTCATCCGCGACCGATTTCCCCGTCGGCGAAACACCCTGCAGATAGTGCTTCTGCCACTTCATCTCCTTGGTAAGCTCGTCGTTCATCTGCAGGCCGGCCGAAAACCGTCGACGTTCGCTATTCCAAACCTTATGTTCTTTATGGAACTCAGGATCGTCCTCCATCGGACGAATGACCGGCTGCACCTGCTCGATAGCGACACTTGGCATCATGGTGACGAAACAGAATGGCTCGCCCTTGGCAAAAGTGACAGACCCAGGGCGGGTGAAGCGCCAATTCATGGTGAAACTGAACGGCAGCCAGTTGGTTTCCACCAAGCCGTCCAGGGGCGCGATTCCGTCCTTCATCCGGTTGGGAGAGCCGCGAGCCCACACCATCCAGCCCGGCTCGGTGCGAAACACGTAACCCGGATGAAAGGTTACTATGCCGTGCCCGAAGGTCGAGCTGATGAATCGGTGCGTGACGTTCGGTTCGTTTACATGGAAGGCGACGTCTTTTGTAGTGTTGTATCCGTTCCAAGTAACAGTCACATTTATGGGGTTCAGCAATTCCCATCCGCTGGCATTGGCGATTGAAAGCGGCGTGCAGCGGTAGGCGAAATGCTGGTCGGTCGCATCCATCCAATCTCGCGTCCCCTCCGCGGCGACAAGCTCAGGCGGGTTCGGAGCCTGGATCATGCAGTCAAGACGAGGGCCGGTCATACTCTCCGCTATCCTCAAACGATTCGATTCTAAGTTGCTGATCACGTCGCCAACCGTAGCGGCATGACCAGGATAGAAGGGGGCACTATGGGCCTGCCGGTCCGGTAGGTCCCTCCGGTCCCACCGGCCCCACCGGTCCGGCAGGTCCCTCCGGTCCCGCAGGTCCGGCAGGTCCGCTAGGTCCCTCCGCACCGGGCGCGCCGGGAGGTCCAGACGCGCCGGTATCGCCGGGCGCTCCAGGTGTCCCGTCCGATCCGGGCAGTCCGACAGGCCCAGCAGGTCCGCCAGGTCCCTCCGCGCCGGGCGCGCCGGGAGGTCCAGACGCGCCGGGCACTCCAGGCGTACCAGCCTCGCCGGGTGCGCCAGGCGCCCCCGGCTGTCCCCAAACATTGGTGGAAGGCGTCGGCAAGTTGCCAACGTCTTTTACGATGTGCGATGGAAGGAAGTCGCCACGATCACGCTGAATCAAGGAACGACCTGGCTTGTCGGCATAATAATCGTTCTGACCATCTGTGACCGCGCACTCGAAATTCTGGTCCGGATCCTTGCAGAAGACTGTCTTCGGGGCGCTTCGATCGCCATTGGTGCCGAAGTGGAATCTCAAACCGGCCATCGCAGAAAAATCGCCGCTTGAGGAGACGTCGCTGTTCGTCAGATCGAAGCTGAAATCACTGTAGATAGAAGTCGCTATCCCGCTTCCGAACTCGGTCAGGTACTCGGCGCCGCCAACAAGTTGCGTTCTACCACCAAAGGCGTCGCGATGACGCAGGCCGCCATTAACCTTGAAGTTATCCGTAGGATAGTACCCGACCCTGCCTTCGGCGAACGGGCTGACGTCCTCTTCAAGTGAGTTCCATTCTATACCGGCAAGTCCCTCAAGCGTGACCCGGCCCAGATAGTACTGGCCTTCAACGCCGAGCTTGCCTTCGACATAACCGTTTTCAAGAACTCCACCATCATCGTAACCACCTCCGCCGTGAAGGTAGCTTCCATACAGACCCAGCGCCCCAACTTTCGGATCACGGCGGAACAGATGCGCGGCGGCACCTGTGAAGTTACTGTTTGGCGTCACGCCACCAATCGCATCGACCTGGAAGCCGTATTTTTCACCGAGCGGGAGCGCCACGGAACCGTCGGTAAAGGCATACGGGTCGTGACCGTTGGTTCCCGCGCCGAATCCGACACGCACATTGGGCGCGGCAACGGCACGAGTGTCGGATTGCGGATTTGACAGGTACATGCGCCTCTCAACCGAGGATAGCGCAGCCATCTCGCGACTCTGGGCCACCGAACCCCTGAGGGTGGCCAATTCTTCTTTAACCTGAGCAGTCTCGGCGTAGGCGGCCTCAAGTTTGCGCGCCATCTGCTTCTGATTTCGCTGCAGGTCCAAAATCATCTGATAGAGTTGTTCGTTGCTTGGCGCCCCGGCTAGCGCGGGGGTAATCGCGACATAGATGGATGCGAACGTTAGAATAGAACAACTGGCAAATAAAATTCTCTTATGCTGCCGCATCCCGCACCCCTTCTGCGCACCGCCGCCCTCGTTATCTACCTCGCCATGCGCACGATACATTCCTGTTCGATTATGCATAGAATGCGAGCCATCTAACGAATGCGGATTTATCCAACCCTTTCCTTGAAGTAATTAATCTCGCGATTATTCACAATCGCAGTAACTGTCATATCCTTACACTTACTGTCAGTCGCTTGAGGATGCTTCTCGAATTCCTTCCCTGTCATCTTCCAAATTGATGAGATCGGCAATCTTCTCTCTGGACAGGGTCGGCACGATCATTCTAATCGGGGAAGGCGAAGCCTGACCCGCGAATTGCGTGCAAGGGGAGAAGCATGTCGGATTTCTTGGCTCTTCGACGCAGCCGGCTCACGATGGTGTCCAGGTGGGCATAGTTGAAGTCATAGATGTCTGCGCCCATGGCTTCGACGAGCGCGCGGCGATCGACGGTCTTGCCACGCTCACTGAACAAGCGTTCCAAAAAATGCCGTTCCGAGGTGGTCAAGCGAAGGCGATGGCCCATGCCGTCGGTAAGCACCCAGCCGCCTTCCTCCAGGGCCCATCGTGGGGCCGGAGACCACGAAGGGGCGCGGCGCCTGTTGAGACGTTCATTGACCGCCATCACCGTGGCAGCAAGCTCCCGAACATCAATGGGTTTGACGAGGTAAGCGTCAGCGCCCGCTTCAAGACCATTGAGCCGGTCGTCGATGGAACTCCGGGCCGTCGCCATGACGATCCCGACCGATTGTAAGGCCCGCAAATGGGTAGCTATGGAAAGGCCGTCTTCGCCCTCCAGGCCAATGTCGAGAATGACGATTTCAGCCGGCTTGGCGGCACAGGCTCGGTAGAGGGCGGCAGCATTGTGGAATCCATGTACGTTCAGGCCCAATCTGGATAGTCCGAAGACCATCTCCTCGCGGAAATCCCTGTCGTCATCGACAAGATAAACAAGGGGGGAGATCACGACATCGCCATGCTTGTAGCCTTCTCCGATCATCTACGGACCCCATGCAGCAATCTGATACCATTCGATTTCATTTATTCGCCGCATTGTCTATATTGTTTGTGTGTCTTGTGCCGCAAACGTTATGGGCGCTTCCGCTGAAACCGACGGACGGCCTCAAGGCTCCGGTTTCACTCAGCGGTCACCTCGCAATCTTTCATGATCCCACCGGCGCGCTCACGTTCAATGATATCGTTTCCAAGCGCTCCAACATCCAGTTCGAACCCATCCCTTCGATGCTCACGCAGGGCTATCAAAAGGGCGCAATCTGGGCCCGGTTCTCCCTGTCTGCCTCCACGGCTCCAAGGCAATGGCTGCTGCAGGTAGAACGGCCCTTGATCGAACACATCACGCTGTATGTCTCTGACGGGGCGGGAGGTTATTCGGTCTTGCCCCCTGACCGACTCAACCTAGGGGATGGAGCAGACGCCGACGCATATCCGGCCGTCTTCCCAATTTCCGTGCCGTCCACCCGAACCGATTATTACATCCGACTCCAATCGTCGACCTCGATCACGACTTCGCTGAACCTTTGGCAGAGTCAAGGCTATGAAGAGTATCGCCGATCCGACGATTGGGTCATGGGCATGGTGGTTGGCGCGATTTTCGTCATGATCTTCACCAATTTTCTGTATGCCGTATGGCTCCGGGATTCTTTATATCTTCTATACATCGCGGTTATCATAGAGTCTGGCCTAATAAGTCTCTTCCACATGGGATACGCATCCGAAATTCTGAGGTCTCTAGAGCCGAAAACCATACACCTCATTTGGGGTATTATCGTTTGCTTATACAGTATAGTGCTGATATTATTTTTATCTAGACTGTTTGATTTTCACCGCCAATTGATCTGGGCGTGGCGCATCTCCCAGGGCGTTGTACTGCTCAATGGCATCGCCTTGGCTTTTGCGATTGTGGGACGCTACGGCGACGTCGGGTTTTTCGTATCGCGACTGCAGCAGCTGTCTCTCATCTTCATTTCGCTGCTGGTGCTCTATCTGCTCATTGTGCGGCGACGGTATCAATATCTGCTGTCGGCGATTGCATTTTTGAGCGTAATCTCTGTCATGCTGGTGATGCAGATGATGTATACTGGGGCCAACCCGTTCCAACTGGATGGCTCTTTGTCCAGATTCTTGGCCGGCGGGACCGTGATTCACCTGGCGTTGCTCAGCGCGGCCGTCGCGAAGAGAACGCGGCTTGCCGAGCGCAGCTTGAGCGAGGAAAAGGACCGCGTCATCGCAGTGTCGCGCTTGGCCGAGCAGGAGCTGACTATCAAGGTGCGCGAAAGGACCGCTGAGCTTGGGGAAAGAAACACCTCGCTCATGGTGGAAGTGGATCGACGTCACCTGCTTGAACTCAAGCTCAGGCAGGCTCTGGACACCGCCAACGATGCTCTGGCTCAGCAGCGGGACTTTGTGGCCTTGGTATCTCATGAGTTTCGCGGCCCGTTGGCCGTCATCTCTGCCGCCGCCGACAATCTGTCATCTTCTGCAGGTGAAAGCGCCGACAATATCAAGTTGCGCACCACAAGGATCCGCCAGACCGTCAAAAGGATGTCATCGCTGATTGAAAACGTCCTAGCCTTCGACCGGCTCAATGGCGGGCACGAAACTCTTCCCAGGATCAAGATGTTCGACCTGAATGAGGTTTTGCGCGCCGCCGAAGCGGGGTTGGATGATGCTGCGGCCGGACGTGTTAGCTTCACTCACGGCGATGAAGTGATTGTGAAAGGTGACCGCAACCTGCTGGAGATTGTGATACAAAATCTGATCCAGAACGCCCTGAAATACTCATCGGTGACCAGCTCTGTGACGATCCGGCTGTCGACTGAGCAGGGCGTGGCGTTTGTACACGTGGCGGATCAGGGCTCTGGCGTAGCGCCCGACGACCACGAGTTCATATTCATGAGGTACTATCGCGCCGCGGGCCAACTGGTAAACGGCTCCGGTTTAGGGCTCTACATTTCACGCGAGATCGCCCGGCAGCATGGCGGCGGTCTCATACTGGCCGCCAGCGACGTCAACGGGTCGACATTCCGCCTCTCACTGCCCGTCGAGCGGAACTGGCCTGCCCCTGAAAAGTGATCCCCCTGACATATGGCCTTTGGGCCGAACCAGGACTGAAGAAAATGGCCGGAAAGAGACACAGTTGCGGCCGCTCATTGTCTACCGTTAACCTCCGGCAAATCTTGCGGATCTGGTAGAGAGGCGGCGATAGAGCCGCTCGAGCCGGGACACTCTGGCCTTCGCGGAGGCCGTAAAGCTTCGGCGATGGGCAGGCCCATTCGGCATCTCCGCACATCGCTTCTGTCCGCAAGCGCAGCCATGCCGCCGTGAATTTACCAGCCGGTTTAGCCCAAATGGGGAAGAGGCCCGGCCCACGATCTCGTAACGGTTGGTTCGCCGAACCCAGTTAGGAGACCACGATGCGCAAAGCCTCTCTCGCCATCGCAGCTTTCTTCAGCCTTGCCACTGTTGCATCGGCATGCGTGTCGATGGACGGCAACGT